>JANXAA010000136.1 GCA_025061865.1 Acidobacteriota bacterium
GCCGGTTGCCGTACGAGCTGGCCATGGCGAGGGCCACGGCCAGGTCCAGGGCCGGGTCCCGGGACTGAAAGCCAGCCGTCAGCTTAGCGTATACGTCGAATCGGGAGAGGGGATACCCCAGCCGCCGCTCTAAGATGGCGCTGACGATGTGAAGCCGACCCAGGTCGATGCCCAAGGCCGTCCGGCGGCCTGCTGCGTAGACCGTCGGGGCGACCAGGGCCTGGACTTCGACGATGAGCGTCCGGGCGCCTTCCATGATGGGACAAAGGACAGCCCCGACCCGGGCCTGGAGGGCCGTCATGTCGAGCCACATCAGCGAGGGATTCGGGACCTCCCGAAAGCCCTGCTCGGTCATCTCGAAGATACCGACCTCCTGGGCAGGGCCAAAGCGGTTCTTGACGGCCCGCAAGATCCGAAAACTGTAGTAGCGGTCGCCCTCAAAGTACAGGACCCCATCGACCATATGTTCTAGGAGCTTGGGGCCTGCCAGGAAGCCCTCCTTCGTCACGTGGCCGACGAACAGGAGAGCCATCTTCTGCTGCTTGGCCCGCTGGATCAGGGCCAGGCCGCACTCTCGGATCTGCCGGACGGTCCCCGGCGGGGACGGCCCGTTGCGGGTGTACATCATTTGAATGCTGTCGACGACGACGACGTCAAACCGACTCGAGTCTAAGACGGCCAGGACGTCCTCGAGGCAGGCGTCTGGAAAGACGAGGAGGTCCTGCAGGTTCAGGCCCAAGCGTTCAGCCCGTTGGCGGATCTGCTCGGCCGACTCCTCACCGGCCACGTAGAGGCACGCGAGGGGAAGCGTCAGATAGCGGTCCAGGACCTGGAGCATCAGCGTGCTTTTGCCGATCCCGGGGTCGCCCCCAATGAGGTAGACGCTCCCCGGCAGGAGACCCCCGCCGATAACCCGGTCCCACTCACCGAGGCCCGAGACCCAACGGGCTGCCGTCGTGACTTGGTCGAGCCGCTGGGCGGCGGCCCGGGCCGTCTCGGTAGCGGCCGTCTCCGCCTGGGTCAGGGGCGTCGAGACGACCTCCTCGAGAGCGTCCCACGTCTGGCAGACCGGGCACCGGCCGAGCCACTTCGTGGCGACGTACCCGCAGTTCTGACACACGTACTGTTTCTTGATGCGCACCATCGTAGAAAAGCGCCTCCTTTCGCACAGGATGGGAGTGCAAACTCCAAGCCCCGCCCGTTAGGGGTGGGGCATAAGTCTTACATTCCGACGACCCCGCTCTAACGAACGGGTCTGCATTACGCCATCGTCATCTCCGGTTCCAGGGGCTTGCCGACGACGACCCGGGGAGCATTGCCCAGGATCAGGCGGGCATCGACCGCCCAGCTCGGTTCGCCGACCGATCCGACCAGAAAGGGGTTGATTTCGACCTCCCGGATGCCCGGAAAGTCGGTGACCAGTCGGGCCAGCCGTACGAGGGCGTCCTCCA
The DNA here is from genome assembly GCA_025061865.1 of Acidobacteriota bacterium. Classification (GTDB taxonomy): domain Bacteria; phylum Acidobacteriota; class HRBIN11; order HRBIN11; family HRBIN11; genus HRBIN11. Next base: position 1,452 of record JANXAA010000136.1, read on the forward strand.
AGGCCACCAGGTCGACGGGCCGACCCCCACGGACCCCCGTCAAGATGGGGTAGGTCCGGATGGAACGGATCATCTCCCGGATGTCGTCCAGGTACACGGGGAGGACCCGAAAGGCCACGTCGCGCAGGACCTCCGTATAGATACCACCCAGGCCGAACATCAGGACGTGACCGAACATCGGGTCCGTCGCCACGCCGAGGATGACCTCGACGCCCCGGGCCATCGCCTGGACGTAAACGCCCTCCAGGGCGAGGCCCGCCCGCTCGGCCCGTCGAACGAGCTCCATGTAAGCGTCCACGGCTTCCCCATCGTTCCGGACGTCGACGATCACGCCGCCCACGTCGCTCTTGTGGATCAAACCCGGGGCGACCATCTTTAGGACGACGGGGTAGCCGACCTCCCGACACGCCAGGACGACGGCTTCGAGGCCCTGGGCCGTCCGGCCCGGCGGAAAGGCGATACCATAGCAAGATAACACGGCTTGGGCCTCCGCCGGCGCCAGGACCGTTCGACCCGCCTGCCAGGCGGCCTCCAGGATGGCTTCCGCCCCGACGACGTCGGCCCGAATCGCCGGTAGGAGCGCCCGCTCAGGTCGACCCCGAAGCTCAGCATACCGCGTCAAGCCCCACAGCGCCCGGGCCGCCGACTCGGGGAAGGGATACAGGGGGATCAGCTCGACCTCCCGCCGCTGGAGCTCCCGGAAGATGGCCTCGACGCCCATGAAACAGCCGACGACGGGTTTGTCATACGCCTGGGCGATCTGGGAGATCTCGACGGCGACTTGGAAGGGGTCCTGCATGATGGGGGGGACGTTGACGACCATCAGGCTGTCGACCGTTTCGGCCTCCAGGAGGACGCGCATCGCTCGCCCGTACATCTCCGTCGTGGCGCTGGCGATCATGTCGACGGGGTTCTCGACGCTGGCCTCTCGCGGTAGGAGCGACCGTAGGGCTGCCTTCGTCGGAGCCGACAGCTCGGCCATCGTCAGGCCCAGGCTCACGCAGGCGTCGGCCGCCAGGATGCCAGGCCCCCCGGCATTCGTCAGGATGGCGACCCGAGGCCCCCGAGGTAAGGGCTGACTGACAAAGGCCATCGCCATGTCGAACATGTCTCCGATGGACAGAGCCCGGATGACCCCGCACTGCTCGAGCAAGGCGTCGACTGCCATGTCCGTCCCGGCGACCGAACCCGTATGCGACAGAGCCGCCCGAGAACCCGCCAGGGTCCGTCCCGACTTGACGGCGATGACTGGCTTGCGCCGCATGACCCGCCGGGCGATCTCGGTAAACCGGCGGGGATTCCCAAAGTCCTCCAGGTACAGCAAGATGACCTTCGTCCGCTCGTCCTGGTCCCAATACTCGAGCAGGTCATTGCTCGAGACGTTCGCCTTGTTGCCGATAGAGGCGAACATCGAAAAACCCAGGTTTAGATGGCGGCTCAGCGAAAGGATAGCTGCCCCGAGAGCCCCGCTTTGGGAGATAAACCCCATCGATCCCGGCAGGGGCCGTTCGTAAGCAAACGTCGCATTCATCGAGACACTGGGGTCCGTATTGATGATGCCCATACAATTGGGGCCGATCATGCGCATACCGTACTGACGGACCCGCTGGACGAGCTGACGCTCCCGCTCGGCCCCCTCAGGTCCCGTCTCCCGAAAGCCGGCCGTGATGACGACGAGACCCTGAACGCCCTTCCGGCCACACTGATCGACGACGGCCAGGACTTGCTCCTTGGGGACGACGATGACGGCCAGGTCCACGGGGTCGGGGACGTCTAAGACCGTCGGGTAGGCCTTGATGCTGTGGACGACGTCGGCCGTCGGATTGACAGGGAAGACCTTCCCCTGGAAACCAAAGTCCAGGAGGTTCCGGACGATCTCGTAGCCAATCTTGCCCCGCTGGCGGGACGCCCCGATGACGGCAATGCTCCGGGGATAGAACAACGGCCTCAGCTCGTGGTCCTGCAAGGCACGGTTCATGACCCTACCGTCCCCTTAGAAGTTCAGGGGCCAGGTCCCGGGTACCCGGGAAACGGGAGGTCTCCACCACCGGGTTCCCGCTGCTTCGGGACCCGAGGCCTCCGCCAGAGCGATTCGAGAAATCTTCTCTACCCCAAAGGTAAATTCCCAATGGTCCCTTCGCCCTCCCCCGGGACTCGGGACCTGGAACCTGAGACTCTTTCTATCCGACAAATGGTCGCTCCCACCCGTCGGAGCTTTTCCTCCACCCGCACATAGCCCCGGTCCAGATGATGGACATTCGTGATGACGGTCGTCCCCCGGGCGATGAGGCCCGCAAGGACCAAGCACGCTGAGGCCCGCAAGTCGGACGCCGCCACGACCGTCCCCCGGAGGGGCGTCGGACCGTATACTCGGGCCACCGGCTTGGCCAGCTCGATATGCGCACCCATCCGGCGAAGTTCAGCGACATGGTTGAATCGGTCCGGAAAGATCGTCTCGACGACCTCGCTGACGCCCGGCGCCTGCGTCATCAGGGTCATCATCTGAGCCTGCAGGTCGGTCGGAAATCCCGGGTAGGGCTCCGTCACGACCCGCAGGGGCCGGAAGTCGGTCACTGCCCGAGCGTCGACGACGATGCCCTCCGTCGTCGTCTGCACGGTAGCCCCTTGGCCCGCCAGGCACTCCATCAGGGTCGTCAGATGTTCGGCCCGGGCGCCCCGGAGGACGACCCGCCCTCGCGTCAGGACGGCCGCGACCGCATAGGTCCCCGCCTCGATCCGGTCTGGGATGATCCGGATGGCCGTACCCCGCAGCGAAGAAGATCCCCGCACGACGATCTGCGCCGTGCCGGCCCCCTCGATGTCGGCTCCCATCTGACGAAGGAATTCGGCCAGTTGGACGACTTCTGGCTCCCGGGCGCAGTTCCGTAGGACCGTCGTCCCCGAGATGGCCGCCGCTGTCATCATCAGGTGCTCCGTCCCTGTGACCGTCACCTTGGCGAACTCAAAGACGGCTCCCCTCAAACGCCGGGCCTGAATCCGGACTCGGGCCCCCCCCGAGTCGACCGTAAAGCCCAAAGCCTCAAGGCCTGCCAGATGCAAGTCCACCGGCCGTTCGCCGATGGCGCACCCGCCGGGATAGACGACCTCGGCCGACCCGAATCGGACGCCTAAGGGGCCCAGCGTCAGGAAAGACGCCCGCATCCGCCGGGCCAGGTCCGGCGGCACAGTCGTCGAGGTCAATCGCTCGGCCTGAAGCGTCCACCGGCTACCGTCAACCCGGACGTCCACGCCCAGGCTCATCAAGAGCTCCCGTAGGGTAAAGACGTCTTGAACGGGCGGGACACCTTCCAGCTCGACGGGGTCCGGCGTGAGCAGGGCGGCCACCATGCAGGGCAAAGCCGCATTCTTAGCCCCGGCGATGGGAATCGTACCGCCCAGGGTCGAAGGTCCCTCTAAGACCAGGACGTCAGACATCTCGGGACTCCGCGAGGGGGCTCCGAGGACGTACGCTTCATTATAAGCATTCCGCCCTCGACCGGCTATGGCGACGGCGCATCGGGAATTGTGGATCGCCCATTCGGCGAGGCAAAATATCCGGTGTCGGAAGCCCGATGTCTGGATGCCCGCATGAGGGCCGACTCCCGAGGATGACACCGGTATCCCCCGTGGCGTCCTGGAAGATCTTTATCGACTGCCGACCTGCTCATCGGGCGGTCCACCAGGCCCCTTGGCTAACACCCGACCCCAAGACCTGCCCATGCAAGGTGAACGCCGGGACGTCCTGATCATCGTCGCATTCGGCCTCGTTTTCTTCGTCTGGGGGAATTGGGTCCTCTCCGTCACATCCCTGGACGAGGGCCGCAACCTGGACGCTACGCGCCACATGCTCCAGACGGGTGACCTCCTGGTGCCCTCTTACAACTGCCGCCTGCGCTTCGAGAAACCACCCCTCCTCTACTGGACGACGGCGGTTGGGTTCTTTCTCCTCGGGCCCAGCGCCCTCAGCGGTCGGCTCGTGTCAGGCCTTTCGGCCATCGCCCTGAGCTGGGCGACATACCGCATCGCCCGGGACTTCTTTGCACCCGACCGGGCCCGGGCAAGCGCCCTCGTCCTGATGACCTTCCCCCACTTGTGGGTCGAGGCGCGGGCAGCCGTCCCGGAACTCCTGATGACCGCCTGCATGGCATGGGGTCTATATGCCTTTCTGCGGGGCCGATGGACTCTGGGTTGGCTGGCCCTGAGCCTGGCCTGTTTGGCAAAGGGACCTGTCGGCGTCGTCTTACCCTTAGGGGTCTACCTCTTGTGGCGGAGAGATTGGCAGTGGCTGAATGTACGGGGCCTGTGGGTCTTCGCTACCGTGAGTCTCCCGTGGTACGGCCTGATGGTCCTGCGCTTTGGATATGACTACTTTTACAAATTTTTTATATATGAAAACATACTCCGATATACGGGGGCTTACCGGATTCACCTCTACCCCTTCTATTACTACGTCCCCATCGTCCTCGTCAGCTCCCTCCTTTACCTGCCCGCCCTCCCCCGCCTCGTCCGGACCTGGCGCCGATCCCTGACGCCCCTGCTGGGATGGTTCCTCTTCGTCCTATTCTTCTTCAGCCTGAGTCGCAGCAAACTTCACCACTACATCCTGTTCGCCTACCCGCCCCTGGCCATCCTGTGGGCCCACGCTACGTCAGACCGCTATCGTCAAATCGCTCTGGCCCTGGCCGTCCTCCTCTTGACGGCCGTCTTGGTCGGCGTCGACCAGTACGAACAGCGCCGCTTCGTCCCCGTCGCCGCCGCCCTCATCCGTGCGACTCAACCGCCGAACATCTACTTCTACA
>JANXAA010000137.1 GCA_025061865.1 Acidobacteriota bacterium
ATTTCGGTCCCTGTGACCCGCCAGACGGCTTCGAAAACGATCGCCATTAAGGCCATCGCCTATGGGATGGAGGGCGTCCGCGTCGACGGCAACGACGTCTTAGCCGTTTATCAGGTCACTCGTCGGGCCGTCGAGAAGGCCCGAGCCGGCGGCGGCCCGACCTTCATCGAGGCCTTTACCTACCGGATCGGTGCCCATTCGACGTCAGACGACCCGAGCCGCTATCGGGACCCGGAGGAGGTCGAACGCTGGCGCCTGCGGGACCCCATCGAGCGATTTCGCCGTTACCTGATCCGGAAGGGTCTATGGGATGCCGGCCGAGAACGAGCCTTGGTCCAGCGTATCCGGAACGACCTGATGGCTGCCATCCAGAAGGCTGAATCGACACGGCCCCCGCCGGTCGAGACCCTCTTCGAAGACGTATACGCCACGCTGCCCTGGCATCTGCGGGAACAGCAAGCGGCATTAGAGGCCTATCTCCGGGAGCAAGCCCTGTGGGCAGACCCGTAACCGGGTCGGCGTCGGGTGTTCGTTCTCCAGTTTTTCAGTCGGGCGGAAAAAAGTAAGGAAGCGAGGAGACCAGGGTATTTGAGAGAGGAGAGTCTTTGACCTCTTTATCTGCTCACACTCTTGTCCCGTGGTCTTCTCTCTTCTTTTTTACCTTCAACACTGATTCAGGGGCAAGGGACTGTGGAAGGACCTGTCACGACGGCAGCCGTTCCCGAATTTGAACGACCGATCGCTGAATTATTGAAAGAAATCGATGCCCTCCAGGCACTGGAGCCTTCCGACCCCAAGGTCCAGCGCAAGATCCAGCGTCTTCGAAAAAAGTTAAACACCTACCGGCATCAGATTTACAGCCGGCTGACGCCCTGGGAAATCGTCCAAGTTGCCCGCCATCCCCAGCGGCCCTATACCTTGGACTACATTCGCCTGATCTTTGACGACTTCATCGAGCTTCGTGGGGACCGCCGGTACGGGGACGACCCGGCCATCGTCGCCGGCCTGGCGTTCCTGGGCGACCAGCCGATGGCCGTCGTCGGCCATCAGAAGGGCCGGGACATGCAGGAAAAACTCCGGCGCAATTTCGGGATGCCTCATCCAGAGGGCTACCGGAAAGCGCTCCGGGTCATGAAGCTGGCTGAGAAATTCGGTCGCCCTGTCGTCACCTTCATAGATACGCCGGGGGCCTATCCCGGTATCGGGGCCGAAGCCCGAGGCCAAGCCCAGGCCATTGCTGAAAACCTTCAGGAAATGTCCCGCCTGCGGGTCCCTATCCTGGTGTTCGTCATCGGAGAGGGTGGAAGTGGCGGGGCCCTAGGCATTGCCGTGGGCGACCGTATTTACATGCTTCAATACGCGATCTACTCAGTGATCTCCCCCGAGGGCTGTGCGTCCATCTTGTGGCGGGACGCCACCAAGGCCCGGGAGGCGGCTCAGGCCCTGCGACTAACGGCCCAGGACCTCCTGGAGCTGGGCGTCATCGACGAAGTCCTCGAAGAACCCCTCGGCGGTGCCCACGCCGACCCCGAGGCGATGGCCCTCCGGATCAAGGACGCCATCCTGCGGGGCCTCCAGGAGCTCTGCGGGATTCCACCGGATACACTCGTTCAGCACCGCTATGAAAAGTTCCGCCGGATGGGGGTCTTCGACCTCTGGCGCGGATAGGGTCGACACAGGTCTGCTAAGCGCATAGGTAGATGGGTGCAACCTGGAGTTCACCCTGTCGACCAGACCCGGCGCTGCCAGTGGCGGTCGCGTAAGCCTCCATCACCCCTGCCCGGGGTATAGAGCCTAAGGGGCTAAGAGCATAGAATAATATGCATAGCCGGCTCCATGCCCTTTGCCCAAGAGTCAGGGCGGGCCCTACCGCTACCGACCTATCTGCCGACCTACCTATGGGCTCGCGCCTCTCAAAACTCTTTTGTAGAGTCTTTCATAGGACAGCTGGTGTCCCTGGAAAAGCTAGCCTGGATATGGCTGACCTGGGTCGGACTCGGAAGCCTCGTCGCCTGCGGTCCGGTCCTCCGGGAGGCCCCGAACCGTTACCAAAAAGAGGGCATCGAACTCCTTTTGGACGGCTACCCCTTGCGCGGCCTCCCACCCGTCCGGGCCCACTTCATCGCCACTGTCCGGCTTCCCCAAGATGTCTATGAGGCCCATGGGGGATGTTTTGCCGAGTCCTGGAACTTCGGGGACGGCGCCGAACTTCGACGCGACCGCCATTGCTTGGAACCCGTCGAGCGAGACCCCCAGGGCCAGGTCGTTCTGGAATTTTTTGCCGACCATCCCTTCTACCGGCCGGGTACCTACGAGGTCTTTTTCGAGCTGAAGCCGCCGGACTCGACAGGTCCAGCTCTGATCCGAGGCCGCATCCGGGTCGCCGTCCTGTCCCAAGGCGGAGGCTAGAGACCCGGAGGATCAGGTTGAGGATTGGGCGGCAAGGGAAAAAGTTGTAGGCCCAGCCCTCTTCATCCAGAATGGAAGGACGACCCTGATCGTCAGGCCTACGAACTTAGCGGTCGGTGGTCGGCTGAGTGCCAGGACTTGAGCGACTTAGACAGTTCATGGCTGAACGTATAGGTGTACTGTAGACGTTCGGGTCAGTCCCTCAGCGGTCGTTCCGACGACTTGGAATGTGTAAGGACCCGGAGACATGTCGACGCTAGTGTGGACTATGAGCAGGCTATCGGCTGAACCGTTGGGCGCCGGTGTGACCGGGTTTGGACTGAAGGTACACGAGACTCCCGACGGGTGGCCCGAACAGGAGAGATAGACTGCGCTATTGAAGCCCCCCAAGGACTGAACTGTGCACGTCAACATTCCGCTCCCACCGCAGGGCACAGTTATTGACTCAGGGCTGCAGTACACACTAAAGTCGACCGTCGGTCCCTGGACCATCAAAGTAATCGGGAATCGGTAGGGACCGGCGACAACATCAAAAAAGTAAGTTCCCCGGGCCCCATGGGGGCTGACTCTTACATCCAGCCGAGTGCGGGCCCGTTTGAGGGGCATTGCCTCAAACCTTGGGGGCTCGAAAATACACCCCACCCCCGGAGGCGTGCCCGGGCAAGACCAGGCGACCAGACCCGGGAGGTCTACTACAGAGCTCGCCATGGTACACTCGGCCGATGTCCGACCCCCGGGCGGCGTCACAAGGACCGTCGGGGTACAAAACACGCCTGCATCGAAGCGGACCATATCGGCCACGATTTGGGAAGTTCCCTGAATCCGTCCCTGGACCTTGACCCGTTGACCTAACGCCAGGTGGCCAGCCCCAAAGCTTGCGGGTCGATACAGAGCTGCCTCACTGAAAGGGGTGCCGCCCGTATGCTGGACTGTGAACGTCTGACCCATCGCTTGGACCGTAAAGCTAGATGCTGGAGCATTCACGGCTGTCACGACGCCCCAGACATCAGCCTGATCGCCGAATAAGTGGACTCCTTCCGTGAAGGACCCGACAGTCCCGGCAATCCCCATTTGAAAGCGGACTTCACAAGGCCCTCTGACCTCTACCGTCATCGTGGCCGAAGCCGTCCCTGACGCATGATTGAAGTTAAGGGTATAGGTACCGGCCCCATTTGTCCTAAGACTAAAGGTCCCACCCGATTGAATGCTCACCGTTTGGCCCGTCTGTTGATTAGTCACGGTGCCAGCCACACTGAGGGTGGCGCCGGCTGTCGATAACCACTGGACGATCTGACCGTCCAGCCGGTTCTGGCAAGCAGGGGCTAGTGAAGTGATGCCGCCTTTATCGCTCCGACAGGCGACGGTCAGAAAAAATAGGACCGATGGGAGGGAAAAGACCCATCGGGTAGTCATCTCTCTCCAACGCTGCTTTGGGATCATGGGACGCCTCCTCATATATCATAACTATTATCGGACCCTGGCGTCGAATTGTTGCTCAGGGGTTTAGGTCAGTAAGGGGAGGGGTGGCAGGGGGCGTGGGGCGGCCCGGCCTGTGGAGACCGGGATCCACTGGGCCTGACGAACTCCGATCAGGGCGGCCTGGACCTTCTGTCGAGGAAATACTTTCTGGATGTAGGCCCGATAGACTTGGATTTGGGCCCGATACTGGCGGATCAGGACGGCCGGTCGGGACTCCACGTCCGTCTTGTAGTCGCAGACCCACAGCGTCGTCCCTTGAGGCGAAACATCTTCTACGATCACGTCGATGCGACCCTCCCAGAAACGCCGGCCCCGGGTGTCGGCCGACTGGAGGAAGGGGATTTCCCGGGCTCGGATGCGGGGCTTCATGTAATGCCAGAGGGGACTGTGCAGAAACGCGCGTAAGAGGCGGAAGGATTCGTCCAAGATGGCTGGGACGTCGGTGCCCGGGATATCTCCTTCCACCAGGGCTCGCTGCAGTAGGAGGGGGGCCTCATAGGTCAAGAAGGTCTCGACCCAGGCGAGGTCGTCGCCCTGGAGGTCCAGAGGGACCCGAGCCAGGGCCTCATGGACCAGGGTCCCGACCCATCGCCCCTGCGGACTGCCGGCCTCGGGACCCACGGTCAGTGTCCACGAGACTGGAGCTACGAGGCGCCCTTCCTCGACCGAGACCGACGTGACGTCGGGCGCACGGTCGCGGTCGCTGGGTCGCCGCTGGATGGCTTCGGCTTGGTGGAAGCGTGTCCACCGGCGGCGAAGGTCTGTCCATACTCGGCCATAGGCTTCTATGAGCTCGCGACTCATAGCGGATGGCTCGTGGCCATAAGCCGCGAGACGTGAGCCCTGAGCCCTAGCTTCCAAGTCGGTCTGACGCCGGACCTGACGGACGTCGATGAAGTCGGCCGCCCGTAGGAGCTGAGCCAATCGACACGCTGGCGGGTCCCGACGACCCCGTTGGGGGGACATGCAGACGAGGACCAGGCTGTCCCGGGCCCGAGTGCAGGCCACGTAGAAGAGGCGCTTTTTCTCGGCCTCTTCCAGCTGATTCCGCCGGAGGTGGTGTAGGAGAAACGTCATGTTGTAGACCGTCTGCCCGGCGACGCCCCGCTGGACGGCGATGCCCAGACGACCGTCCGGCGTGAGTGCCACCTGACAAGGGGCGCCGGTGTCTCGGCTCGACTCGGACTGGCCCAAGAAGTGGGCGTCGGCCACGATGACGAGGTCAAACTCCAAGCCCTTTGCCTTGTGAATCGTCATCCATCGGCAGGCGTTTAGCTCTGGGTCCGCCAGGAGGCTTTCGCTCTCCTCGATGCCGGACCAGGCTGAGGTCTGCAAACGCTGGACCCACCGGTCGACGGTCGTGTCGCCTTGGGCGAACCATCGGTAGGCCAGCTCGACGAGTTTCCAGAGGTTCATGACCTTTTGGGGACCCATCGGATGGGAGACATACACAGCCGGGACCTGAAACTCCTGAAAGAGGGTCGTCAGGACGCGAGCCGGTGGGTCGTCCCGATGGCGATTCCGGTGGTCCTGAAGCCGCCGGATGGCCGTTTCGGCCCGGTCCCATTCGTCGGCCAGTCGAGGGAACTGTTGCAGGAAGGCCCCTTGGGCCTGGGTCCATACGTTTAAGTCTGCCGCTTGTAGGATGGCCGGGGAACCTGAATCGGTCTCCGGGTCATGGATCCCATGCACAGGAGGCCACAAGACCCGAGGCTCATGAGCTATGAGCCCTTCCCCGCGTTCCCAACCGACTAAATGGAACAGGAAGTCATCGGACACACCGACGATGGGCGACCGGAGCCAGCCGATGAGGGCCGGTCGGTCGTAGGGATTGACCCACACCCGGAGCATGTTAAGGACGTCCAAGACCTCCGTCTTCTGGAAGAACTGGCGGTCGCCCTCGACGACGAAGGGGATACCCAGCTCGTGGAATTTCTGAGCCAGTCGGGCCAGCCGGTCGACGTGCGTCATACTCCGAAATAAGACGGCAACTCGCTCCCACGGGGGCTCCTCGACCAAGCGATCGGAGACCGAAAGCAAGGGACCGGGACCTCGGTCTTCGGCCCCTGGGGCCCGACCTGGCCTTCGGCCTTCCGCCCATCGGACGACGGCGTCGGCGATGGTCTGAGCCCACAGGTCGTCCCGGTCGTCCGAGGCTTCCTCTAAACAGTACAGAACCGGCCGTCCCGAGTCCGGTCGATGGGCCGAAGCTGGGTAGATCGGAATGTAAGGCGGTTGAACATAGCGGTCCGGGTGGACAACGGTTCGCTTCAAGAAGTCCGTGATAGATTCGG
>JANXAA010000138.1 GCA_025061865.1 Acidobacteriota bacterium
CCGACGATGAAGCCGGCCACACCCGTAAACATCCCCTGCAAGACCCGCAGGATGGGCTCCCGAAGCCGTGGGAGATTCGCCTGAACCCACTTCAAGAGCTTCTGGGCATACGCTTCGATGCTTTGAGCATCCAGGGAGATGTGGAGCTTTTGCAAGATCGGCTGAGCCCATCCGTAAAGACGTTCGGCCCACTGGGGGACCCGTTGGGAGAAGACCTGCACCTGATGTCGGACCTCCGGGAGGATGATCCAGAAGACGGCGACCAGGACCCCGACCAGGACTATCGCTACCAAAAGGACCCCCAGGCTCCGAGGGACTCGCCACGCCTCCAGACGGTCTACGATAGGGTCCAGGAGGTAAGCGATCAAAAAGGCAAGTAGAAGGAGGAAGATCGTCGTGCGAATCAGGTAGAGGAACCCCCCGACCGTCAGGAGAAGGGCGACGATCAAGCCCCATCGGAGGACCAATCGGCCGATCCCGCCGCCGGACCCTCGTTCAGCCATCGAATGCTCCTCCAAGCATATTGAAGCCCCGAAAGGACAGTCAGGCTAAAAGTCCCGTAGAAGACCCACCGGACCCAGGGCGCCGGGACCCGAAAGGCGTTCAGGCCCAGGGTCAGAAACACGGTAACGGCCTGGGCGGCCGCCGTCGCTTTTCCCAGGAAGGTGGGTCGAAAGACCCGGACGTGGGCAAACAGGGCCATCAGGAGGGCGCTCAGAAGGATCAAGCAGTCTCGGGACAAGACGACGACCGTTAGCCAGGCCGGGACCGAGACCGAGAGGTCTTCCGTCTTGGAAGTCATCAGGATAAAACAGGTATTCAGGAGGAGTTTATCGGCCAGGGGGTCCAACACGGCGCCCAGGGGTGTTTGCTGACGGAGGCGGCGGGCGATGAGGCCGTCCAAGAAGTCGGTGACCGATGCCAGGGTGAAGACCCAGAAGGCCCATCGGACTTGATGATAGATGAATAAAATAATAAAGAAAGGAAGCGCCACCATGCGGAGGAGGGTCAACTGCGTGGCCAGGGTGATTCGCATGGGGCGCGCCTCAGGACCGTCGTCGGCTATTCTTCTTCCTCTTCTTCCCAGTCTTCTTCCTCTTCCCAGTCTTCTTCCTCCTCTTCCCAGTCTTCGTCCTCTTCCCAGTCTTCGTCCTCTTCCCAGTCTTCGTCCTCTTCCCAGTCTTCCTCATCCCATGCCTCGTCGTCCTCCCACTCCTCCTCCCATTCCTCTCCCTCTTCCTCGTCTTCGTCGGTCTTGCGCGCCATCGTGGAATAGCGGTCCCAGGCCTTTTCGGCCTCCATCAGGCCCAGCCACCAGAGCGGGGCCTGTGCTTCGACATGCGGACTGTCCAGTCGCATAGACACCTCCTTGGGATAAAGTTTGGCCCCGGAAAGAGGGCATATTCTGTTAATCAAATCCCCCCCAAAAGTCAAACGGTTTCCATTCCTTCCCCTTTTCGACGGGTCTTCGGGGAGTGCAAAGCGGTGTGGGGGTCGATGGACCGGGGCATGTTGCCCTCGGCCGCCCGGGCCTCGGTCTACCCGGCCAGGGTCGTGACTGTCCGGCCCGGCCGAAGGATGCCTACAGCCTGGACCGGTCCCGGAATCTACGGCCCATCAGGAGATTTCAAAGAACCTCGGGGCGTAACCTCATAAGACCCTTCAGTCCATTAAAAGCCGGATTGGACCGGCCTTCTCGAATCCTTCGAGAAAGGCCATGAACCCACTTCGGGATGACGTGACATCGCAACGGCAGGACGAGAACTCCGAGAGGCCGACCCGAGCCCAACGGTCAGGGACGACCCCGTCGCGCGTCACGCCATTACGACGTCACGAGACGCCCTTACGAGATAAATCGCTTCAGCATCTTCCCCCAGGGTGTCTTCCGGATATGATGGGCCATCGTCTGAAGCTCTTGCAAGAAGTGGATCGCCTCGTTCACGTCCTGGACGGTCGTACCGCTTCCTCGAGCGATCCGGCGCTTCCGGCTAGCGTTGAGGATGCGGGGATATTGCCGCTCTTGCGGGGTCATGGAAAGGATGACGGCCTCCAGACGGCGGAGCTCGTCCTCGTCCATTTCGTCCATGGCCCCCGCCGGGAGGCCGGGAACCAGACTGGCCAATTGCCGAATCGAGCCCATCCGACGGATCATACGGATTTGCGCCAAGAGGTCCTCGAAGGTGATTTCATCCTTCAGGATCTTCTTCTGGAGTTCGACGGCTTCTTCCCGACGGACGGCCTTCTCGGCCTTTTCGATCAAAGACAACACGTCGCCCATGCCCAGGATCCGCTGGGCCATCCGGTCGGGGTAGAAGACCTCCAGGCCGTCGACCTTTTCACCGACGCCGACGAACAAAATGGGCCGTTGCGTCACCTGGACGATCGACAAAGCCGCCCCGCCCCGGGCATCCCCGTCCATCTTCGTCAGGACGACGCCGGTGAAGCCGACGGCCTTAAAGAAGGCCAGGGCGCTTCGGACGGCATCCTGGCCCGTCATGGCGTCGGCGACGTAGAGGACTTCCTGAGGTCGCAGGACGTCCCGGATGCGGACCATCTCGGCCATCAGGTCGGGGTCCACATGGAGCCGGCCGGCCGTATCCACGAGGAGGACCGAGTAGCCCCGGAGCTTAGCCTGCCGGAGGGCGTCCTCGGCGATGGCCTCAGGCCGAAGGGAAAGCGGGTACTCCAAGACCTCGCAGGGGACTTTTGCCCCCAGGACCTTCAACTGCTGGGGGGCCGCCGGCCGACGGACGTCTGTCGAGACCATCACGGGATGGTAGCCCCGCTCCTTGACCCACTTGGCCAGCTTGGCCGCCGTCGTCGTCTTGCCCGAGCCTTGGAGGCCCAGGAGGAGGATCACCGTCGGCGGTGTACGGCTAAACTCGAGGGGCCGGGCCTCCCGGCCGAGGATGTCGACCAGCGTGTCCCGGACGATCTTGATGAGGTATTGTTCCGGCGTCAGGCTTTGGAGGACCTCCGGCTGAGCCAGGGCCCGCCGACGGACCTCCTCGACGAAGGTCTTAATGACCTTAAAATGGACGTCAGCTTCCAGCAGGGCCCGTCGGATGTCCTGTAAGCCCTCGTCGATGTCCTTCTCGGTCAAACGGCCCCGCTGTCTCCACCGGTAGAAGACCTCTTGGAAACGAGTCGTCAACTGCTCAAACATATGAGCTCCTTATCCAATGCGCCCCAGGTCCCGGGTGTCGAGTCCCCGTCCATCGGTGTGGGATCCTGGCTGTTGGGTTTTTAGGGATCGGGGGCAGGGATCCCGCCTTTCCCAGACCCCTGGCTTCCGACCTCGAATAAAAACTCCCCCACCCGGCGGGTTGGGACCTGGCGTCCGGGACCCGGCGTCTATTCTTGCATCCCGCATCCCTTACCCATCAGCCCCTTGGCAAAATAGTCCGCCAGTCCCTGGGTGTCAAGCCGGTGCAGGTCTGGTATCGAGCCACGGACAAGACGGAGTAAGCTGGTCGCCGGGCCCGCCAGCCCATCTCGGTCATCGTCCGGGCCTCCAAGAGGGCCGTCGGAAGGCCATGCGCCTGCAGGACCCACTCGGCCTGCTCGTAGCGACTGCAGGGACCCTCGTTCCGAAAGTGGACCCAGCCCCGCATACCGTTCAAGAGGAGATGCCCGATGGCTTCAGCCAGGTCGTCGGCCCAAGTCGGGGCGCTGACTTGGTCGGTGACGGCCCGGACAGGCAAGCCCGCCCGGGCTCGCTCGAGGACCCACGTGACGAAATTCGGCCGGTACCCGCTAAAGACCCAGCTCGTCCGCACGATCAGGAATCGCCCGGAGGGCATCTGTGCGGCGACCCGTCGCTCCCCGTCCAGCTTAGACCGGCCGTACGCGTTGAGGGGCCGCGGTGGGTCGGCTTCTTCATAAGGCGTCGACCGGGATCCGTCAAATACGTAATCCGTGCTGAGGTGGACCAGCAGGAGACCCGTCCGCTCACAGGCATGGGCCAGGAGACCCGGACCGTGGGCGTTGACGACCATCGCCCGGTCAGACATGTCTTCGCATTGGTCGACGTTCGTCAGGGCCGCACAGTTGATGAGGCACCGGGGTCGCTCCTGGGGAGCCGTGTCCAACAGCCACCGCTGGACAGACTCAGGTAAGGTGATGTCCCATTCGGCATGGGCAAAGCCCCGAACGTCCAACCAACGGGTCAACACGCGCAGGCACGCTTGGCCGACCTGACCCGTGGCACCGACGACCCATACGCGAGCCCCGACGGGAAGCCGGGCACCTTGCCAGTAACCGCCCCAGGGAAGCATGAAATCGACTCACGACGGGAAATCGGTCTCAGGTCTCGGGTTCTGGGCCCCTGGAAGGGGCCACGGACCCCAGACCAGGCGAAGCGATTCGAGCATCCTCGTCTTGAGACGAGGAAATGGCCGAGGCCCGACGCATCTCCCGATGCGTTCGGATAGACCCCGACAGCATCCTGTTAGATAATTTATTTAACGGATATTTTCAAAATTCAAGGAAAAATCTGGGTGGCCCGATAGGCTCAAGTCCGCGGCCTCTCATCGGACGCCTGTCCCAGGCGGGGGCCGTAATGCTGTTCGTAAAAGCGCCGGGATGCCTCGTCGGATTCCAGGGCTTGCCAACGTTCTGGATGGGACCGATACCATTCCACGGTCATCCTTAGGCCCCGGTCGAAGTCCGTCGTAGGCCACCACCCTAGCCGGCGGAGGCGCCCCCAGTCCATCGCGTATCGTCGGTCATGGCCCGGTCGGTCCGGGACCCGCTGGATCAGAGATTCCGACTTCCCCAGGACGGCCAAGATTCGACGGGCGACCTCGACGTTCGGCAGGAGGTTCCCCGCCCCGACGTTATAGACGGTCCCGAACAGGCCCCGCTCGGCCACGCACCGAACTGCCTGACAGAGGTCCTCGACGTACAGCCAGTCTCGCACGTTCTGGCCGTCGCCATAGAGAGGCAGGGGCTGGTCCTGTAAGGCACGTACGATAAAGAAGGGGATAAGCTTCTCGGGAAACTGACGGGGGCCGTACGCATTGCAAGGCCGGACGATCAGAACGGGCAGTCCAAAAGTCACGGCATAAGCATGGGCTAGTCGATCGGCGGCCGCCTTACTGGCTGAATAAGGACTCGAGGGCTCGATCGGTGCCTGCTCGTGGGCCCATCCCTCGTCGACGCTCCCATACAACTCGTCGGTCGACACGTGGACGAAGCCCTCGACGCCGTGCCGCCGGGCTGCCTCCAGAACCTCAAAAGTCCCCCATACGTCTGTCTCCAAAAACCGGCCGGGGTCGTACAACGAGCGGTCGACATGCGTCTCGGCTGCCAAGTGGAAGACCCACTGGACGTCCGGCAGGACGGCCTCCACGTCGGTTCGCCGGGTGACGTCCCCTCGGACGAATCGGTGTCGGGGGTCGTCCATCACAGACGTCAGGTTGTCCAGTGTCCCGGCATACGTCAGCTTGTCGAAGGTGATGACCTCGACGTCCGGATACGTCCGGAGCAAGACCTCGACGAGATGCGAGCCGATGAAGCCAGCCCCGCCGGTCACCAGGATGCGCTTGCCATTCAACCGGGACATATCGAGGCTCCTATGCGCACGCCCTATGCATAGGTTTCCACACCCTCTCGACAAATACTGCGCGTCATCTCGCCGTATTGAGCCTACGCCTTACGAGGGTTGGAGCCGCCTATACCCCTATGCCCGACCTGCCTAATAGGTCGCCTTGGTCTATCAACCTGGGTTTGAGATTTGGCCGTACCGTTCTTCCACATCGCACCGCCTGCGCTCGATATGATAGTCGAACTCGGACCGAAACTTCCGGACGAAGCTTAAGACCGGTAGAGCCGCTGCGTCACCCAGGGCGCAAATCGTACGGCCCAGGATATTCTGGGCGACTTGGAGCATGAGGTCCGGATACGACGGGTCGGCCCGGCCGTGCAAGATCTCTTGGACCATCTCCAGGAGCCAGGGGGCACCTTCTCGACAGGGCGTGCACTGACCGCAGGATTCGTCGGCATAAAAGTCGGCGATGACTTCCAGAGCTCGGACCATGCAGGTCATCTCGTCCATTACGACGATGCCGGCCGAGCCCAGCATAGAACCGGCCTTGGCTAAGGCGTCAAAGTCGGCCGGGACATCAATTTCGTCAGCCCGCAAGACGGGCGCCG
>JANXAA010000139.1 GCA_025061865.1 Acidobacteriota bacterium
CCCGTTTCTATCTTAGAAGGATAGGCGGGCGCCGAACCGCACGGCCAACGGCGGCGAGAAGAAGCGGGTCTTCAGGTAGTCCGGGTTGATCTGGCGGATTTCTGCATCGGTCATGCCCGCCCGGTATTGCCCGTAGGTGAACTCGACGACCGTGTCCTTATCGGTGGCGGCCTGCTGGTTCAACAGGTTAAAGACGTCGACGGTCAACGTAAGGTGGGTCCGCTGGGTCAGCTTGAGAGTGTAGTCGGCGGGGAGGTCGACGTTGAAGATCGTATCGGTCCGACCGGGTGCGCCCCGGGGTCCGACGTAGCGGGTACCCGGCGGGTAGAAGATAAGGGCGCCCAGCTTGCCCATCGGGGTCCCCGACTCGACGGACACGTCGGCGCCCAGGTTCAGGCTCATCGGAAGCGTGTAAGAGCCGTGGACGCGGAACACATGGGTCCGGTCTGCAAACAAGGGGCCACTCGTGGGGGTCTGCTTCAGGCCCGGGAACAAGGCCGGATTACCAGGGGAAGTCGAACAGACCCGTGATGTTGGGGTCAGGCTGGCCGAGTTCGTCCAGAAGAGGATCCGTGTAACGTCGCTCCCGCCAGTTATAGCCGGCGTAGAAGCCCCGCAGGCGGGACCACCGGCAAGAGGCGATGAGTTGCCAGTTGTCGCTGTACCGCTTGGTGACCATGACCTCGAAGGCCGTATAGTTCCGCTCAGGATTTGGGAAAAGCTGACCCCGTGAAATGCGGCCGACCAGGAAGCCCGTCGGGTCGTAAATCGGTTCCCTACACACGATCTGGTCGCTGGGGTTCGTATTAACCCACATCCCGGTGTCAGACCGTCCAGCGACGATGTCCTCGTGGGCGTTCATCTGGATGTCCTCGATGACCCGTCCCATCCACCGCCGCTGGAAGCGGGCCGAGACGACTAAGTCCTTCCAAACCTGCCGCTCGACGCCGACCATCCACTCGCCGACGTACCGACCCTTGAGGTGCTGACCCATACAGGCGGGGGCGTCGTAGCGATTGCCGGCCACGTCCAAGCCCGGCTCGCCGTCGCACACGTACTCGGGGATCCAGCGGCACCGTGCTCCCCAGCGAAAAGCTGTCGGGCCAGGTCGTTCAAGACTCGGTAGTAATCCTCGGCCGGCATATCCAGGGGCGCCAAGGGCCGAGATTTCGATGTTTGTCTCGGACGACAGGGAACGGGCGGCGATGTCTATCGGGATTTCCTCGAAGAACCATCCGTAGTAGCCGAAGGCTTTTCCCTTCCGGTCGTTCAGGAAGTCCCACACGAAGCCGAGGCGGGGCGCCCACTGGTTAGTGATGGTCATCCCTTGACCGACAGCTCCAGCCCCTTCAGCGTCTGGTGGTCCCATCGGACCCCCAACTTCAGCGTCCGGTTCGGGACGGGGTTCCAACTGTCCTGGGCAAACCACGAGAAATAGGCCCCCCAGGTGGCCAGCGAATTCGGCGACGTGCGATGACCGTCCCGATAGAGCCGGAACTGAGCCCAGGAAGCCCAGAGGCCGACCCGGCCACAGACAGCCGGGTCATCGATCCGGTCGATGAAAATCTGATGACCCGTCGTCGAACGCTGGCTTTTACGTTCCCCCGTGTCAGTCTTGATGTACGTCCACTCCTTCGGCTCACCGGGATAGATCCACGTGTGGTCCCACTCGATACGTTGCCACTGGGCACCGACTTTCAACTCGTGACGTCCTAAGAACTCAGGGACGATGTAAGTCAGCTTGCCGATAGCCTGAGGGATCCGACTGGTCCCGTCGACAAGCCGCCCCTGCAGGCCGCCCCTGAAGGCGACGGTCGGACCTCGTCTGTCCTGAATAGAGTCCTGGTTTAGGAAATCGCGATTCCTGATGGAGTCATAGTGATACCCGACCGTCGCTTCAGCCAAGAGGTGGTTCCCGAACAAGCCCGTCCAGCGGACCAGGGCGTTGTGACCGCCAAAGGTCGCCCCCGGCTCGGCGTCCTCCTAACGACTGGCCAGGAAGGCCTGGGAGAACCACAGCCCCTTCTGCATCCGACCTGGGTCGCCAAAGGCCGCCGTCTCGATGATGTGGTTTGCGCTGGCATTCCAGGTCAGCTTACCCGAATAAGGGAACGTCCATCGGGTCGAGGTCACGTCGCCCAAGGCGGCCAAGGGGAGATCCACCGGGGCGACTCGGGTGATACGGTCCTGGGTCGGGCGAAAGCCAGGAACCAGAACAGCTTGTCTTGGATCCGGCGACCGCCGACAGCCAATCCCACGTCGAAGTTCGTGACGCCCTTTGTGTAGACTTCTGGGGTAAACGTCGTGCCCGTGCATTTCCGAGTCCCTTCTAGGGCCGACAGCCGCCAGTAGGCGAAGACGTCTCCGGTAAATTTGGTTGTCACCCGACTTGGTGATGATGTTAATGACGCCGCCCAGGGCTTCGCCGTATTCCGGTTCGTAGCCGCCGCTCTTGACTTGGATTTCCTTAATGAAATCAAAAGGAATGGCTGATCCCATCAAGCCGAGTTGGATCGAGTAGGAACCCAGGGCCCCGTACCCGGCGTTTGTGATCGAGAGACCCTCGACGATATAAGTATTTTCCAGGCCTGTAGCGCCACCGATGGTCGGGTTGGCCACCCCGAAACCGATCGTCGCCCTCGCCCCGATGTAAGCCGCCGATGAGAAGGAACGACCCACAGGCACCGACTGCATAAGGGTATCGGTGACCACCACGCCGGGGCTGGCCGACGTCACGTCCACGACGGGCGTCGCTACGACCTCGACGACTTCTTCCTCCCGAAGCGTCACCTGCAGGATAGTCCGCTGGCCTAGGGCGACCGTCGCGCTGACAGCTTATAGGGTGCAAAACCCGTAAGACTGAAAAAGACCTGATATTGCCCCGGCGTCAGGAAAGGAAAAGAGAATTCACCCTTGTCGTCCGTTAAGGCCCGGCGAGGGACGCCCGTCTCGGAGACGGCCGTGACGGCTACACTTGGAAGGGCTTCCCCTGGAGGTCCACGACTTTCCCAAAGATGGACCCCGTCGTCGCGCTTTCCTGGGCCCACGCAAGTCCCCCTGCGAGGAGGCCCATGAAAGTCCATTAAAGCCATGCGCGCCTCATAGCAAACCTCCCTGGCTGTGATCCATGGGTGTTAGATAGATTCGGGTGCTGAGATCGATACTAATTTATCCGACCGAAACGGCCCGTTAGCCTGAGAGTCGAAGGCCCCATGACAACCAGGGACCTTAAGATTTTCAAGATGGTCGTCACATATCCTCCGTTTGGATGGACCCCGTTGATTAGGATGGACCCATTCTAGCGAGCCGGGTTAGGTCTGGGTGTTGGGTCTTAAACTCTCAGGGATCGGGAAAGGGTCAGACGCCTGACCTCTAGACTCGCTCCGCATTTTAAGGGGACGTCCCTTGTCTTGCGTCTAGCAACCTGCATCTTGCATCCTGTACGTGCATCCTCGGAGGAGGTGTGTATGCCGGCGAGTCGGGTCGCCATCGTGGCCGTCGGAACGGAGTTACTGGACGGCGGACGGGTCGATACAAATGGGCCGTGGCTTTCGGCTCGCCTCCGGGCTTTGGGCTTCACAGTCGCCGGTCGTCTCATCGTACCCGACGACGTCACGGCGATCCAAGAAGGACTGACCTTTTTCCGGGACCGGGCCGACGTCCTCATCGTGACGGGCGGCCTTGGGCCGACGCATGACGATGTCACGCGGGAAGCCGTCGCCGGATGGCTCGGCCGAGCGGTCGTCGAAGACGCCGACTGGCGTCGCCGCATGGAGGCTGACATCGCGGCTCGGGGGATTTCGCTTCCACCGATGGTCTTCCGGATGGCGCAGGTCGTGGAAGGGGCCGAGGTCTTGCCGAACCCGGTCGGTGCCGCCCCGGGTCAGTGGATCGAGGCCGGGGACCGAATCTGCGTCCTGTTGCCGGGTCCGCCGGCCGAGCTCCAGGGTATCTACCAGGCCCATTTAGAGGCACGCCTGCGCCGGCTGGTGGCCCAACCCCCGCTACGGGTCGTCCTACTGCGGACGAGCGGTGTCCCCGAGTCCCGCATTGCCGAGCGGGTCCAGGCCCTCTTGGACCGTTCCGACGTGACGTGGTCTATCTTGCCGGGACCGGCTCGCGTCGACCTGGAGGTCCGATGGACAGGCCCGAGCGATGAACCAGCGTGGCGACATCTGCTAGAGCGCCTCCGGCAGGCTCTCGGGGACGACCTCTACGCCGAGGGCGACATACCCATCGAACAGGTCGTCGGCCAGCGGCTCCGGGACCGGCGGCAGACCTTGGCGACGGCCGAGTCCTGTACGGGCGGTTTGCTAGGCCACCGAATCACGAACGTGCCCGGGAGCTCGGAGTACTTCCTGCGAGGCTACGTCGCTTACAGCAACGAAGCAAAGGTCGACCTCCTAGGTGTGGACCCCGAGGCCATCCGGCAGTATGGTGCAGTCAGCGAGCCGGTCGTCCGGCAGATGGCCGAGGGGGCCCGTCGACGAGCCGGGACCGATTGGGCCGTCGCCATCACAGGTATCGCCGGTCCGACGGGTGGGACGCCGCAAAAGCCCGTCGGGACCGTCCACATCGCCGTCGCCGGCCCAGACGGGACGACGCACCGCTGCTTTCAATTCCGGGGGACTCGGGAGCTCATCAAAGAGCAGTCGGTCCAGATGGCCTTGGACCTCCTGCGCCGGCGGCTTTAGTTCGACCCTCCGGCCCGTCGGGGAGCATCCCGCTGAACCGGTCTGGCGAACGGGGTTAGGTGGGGTCGGTGAATCCGCTCGGGGCGGAGGCGTAGGGATGGATGTCCCCTCCTGGCCAGTAGGGTCAGGAGGCTCCTCGCATCTCGTATCTTGCGTTTGGCATCCTGTATCTTGTATCCTGCATGGTGTCCCCAAACCGTCGAGGCAATCGATGAGAATTTTCTTAGACACGGCCAACGTCGATGAAATCCGGCGCCTGGCGGCCACCGGCGTGATCGACGGGGTCACGACGAATCCGACCCTGCTGGCTCAGCAGGGCGGAGATCCCCTAGCGGTCCTGAAAGAGATCTGCACCATCGTCCAGGGGGACGTCAGCGCGGAGGTCGTGGCGACCCAACACGAGGAGATGATCGCCGAAGCCCGTCGGTTGGCCGCCTTGGATCCCCATATCGTCGTCAAGATCCCGATGACGGCTGAGGGCCTCCGGTCGATCCGGGTCCTCAGTCGGGAAGGCATTCGGGTCAACACGACCCTCATCTTCACGCCCATTCAGGCCCTCCTGGCCGCCAAGGCCGGCGCCTACATCGTCAGCCCCTTCGTGGGCCGGCTGGACGACATCGCCCATCGGGGGATGCAGGTCATCCGTCAGACCGTGGCTATCTTTCGGAACTACCAAGTCAAGACGCAGGTCCTGGTCGCTTCGATTCGGCACCCGCTCCACGTCTTAGAGGCGGCTCGCCTGGGAGCCGACATCGCGACGATGCCGACGAAGGTCTTCGAACAGCTCTTAAAGCATCCCCTGACGGACATCGGTCTGGAACGGTTCCTGAAAGACTGGCAGTCGGCTGGCTACGGCCGGATCTTGTGAAATTCGGTGTGAGTCCGCAGACGCTGTAGGGTCAGGGCTCGTAGGATCAGGAACTGCAGTCTGAGAAAGGCCTGACCCCGAATTCCCGTGCTTGGAGACTGGAGCATGAAGTATAGGCTTGGATGGCTAAGTATGACGCTCGGCCTCACCATTCTTTACGGATGTCCATCTGTGGGTACGTCATCTCGACCGTATGAAGTCGTTTCTCTTCTGACAATACCGGAGCGACTCAACGTACAAGGGACGGAAGCCAGTCCGGTCTTGACCCTCATTCACGGGCGGCAGTATCGAGCCCTCCCGGTCGACTCTTCCCTCCAGGTCGAATTTCCGACGTGGGTCCCGCCGGGTGCCGTCCTCGCGTGGGGTGTCGGCGCCCAGGGCATCACAGCTGGGGCCGTGCAGGTCCAAGCCCAAGGCCTCCGGCCTTTCCGGGGGTCGACCCCCGTCGACCTCTTGCCGCCGACGGCGGTCCCGGCCGCCGAGCTGGCGTATACCGTACGGTCTTTTCAGGTCGACTTGGGTCCCCTGGCCCGGCAAT
>JANXAA010000013.1 GCA_025061865.1 Acidobacteriota bacterium
GATATCCCGACGGCTGTCGAGTTCATCCGTCAAGGCGCCTTCGAATTCCTCGAGAAACCCCTCCATCGGGAACGGGTCCTGACGGCCGTCCGTAATGCCGTCGAGCAATACCGCCTCAAGCGGACTCAGGCCTGGCTCCAGCACTGGGTGGCCCCGCCGCGCTTGCTCGGGCACAGTCCAGCCATCGAGCGCCTCCGGGAGGAGATCGAGCGGGCTGCCCGGACCGACGCAACCGTCCTCATCGTCGGGGAATCCGGAAGCGGCAAGGAACTCGTCGCTTGGGAAATCCACCACCGGTCTCCCCGTCGGAGCCGACCTTTCGTGCGGGTCAACTGCGCCGCTATCCCGAAGGAGCTCATCGAGAGTGAGCTTTTCGGCCACAAAAAAGGTGCCTTCACAGGTGCGATCTCGGACTACCGGGGCAAGTTCGAACAGGCAGACGGTGGCTCGATCTTCTTGGACGAGATCGGGGATATGAGCTTGGAGGCTCAGGCGAAAGTCTTACGGGTCCTGGAGACAGGGGAGATCGAGCCCATCGGGGCAGGGCAGTCACGGTTCGTTCGCGTCCGGGTCATCGCGGCCACGAATCAGGACCTGACGGCCCGCATCCGGCAGGGCCTTTTCCGGGAAGACCTGTACTATCGACTCACGGTCCTGGTCATCCGGGTCCCGCCCTTGCGGGAACACCCGGAAGACATCCCCGAGTTGGTCGAGTGGTTTACTGAACAATACGCTCGCCGGAATGGCCTGCCGGTCGTCCGATGGTCGCCGGGGGCCTTGGACCGGCTGAAAGTGCATGCCTGGCCGGGCAACGTGCGGGAACTTCGGAATTTCGTCGAGTACTGCCTGACGCTCCATACCCGCCCGGAGGTCACGGCCGTTGACGTCGAGGCCTATCTGGCGGACCTCCGGCGTCGGGTTGGGGGACCGCCGGTAGAAGTCCCGGCGGTCGGACCGGCGGCTATCCCCGTCGACCCGGCCGGGCCGCTCCATGGCTTGCTCGAGCGGGTCGAGAAGTGGTATATCCAACGGGTCTTAGAGCAGGCGGGCGGCAACGTGGCGGAGGCGGCCCGACGACTCAAGATCCCGCGGAGCAACCTTTACAAGAAGATGGAAAAGTACGATATTAAGATCCGGAAGGACGTGGAGTAGGTGAGACCGTCGCTCCGGCCTTGGGCCGGGGAGGAAAGTCCGGACTCCACAGGGCCGCATGGTTCCGTAAGGGAACCGGGGGCAACCCCAGGGAAAGTGCCACAGAGAACAGACCGCCGGACACCCGTCGAGATGGGGGTCCGGCAAGGGTGAAACGGTGGGGTAAGAGCCCACCGCTCGTCGGGTAACCGGTCGAGGCACGGCAAACCCCATGCGGAGCAAGGCCGAATAGGGACGCCCAAAAGGGTGGCCCGTCCGAAGGCCGCTGGTAGGCGGCCGGGCGTCCGGGTAGGCTGCTGAGATGAATGACGGTCCGCGCTCGGTTCGGTCGGGCGCGAACAGAATCCGGCTTACGGCCTGCTCCACGCTCCTTCCCCCCCTGAAAGGGGTCCTCCCGGACCCCGGGTGTCCGGCCCCAGAGGCTAAGGTGCCACGGACCTACCTGGATGGAAGGGATTTCTTTGTCCCCGGCTGAGGGAGCCGGAAAAGGGGCGGGTCTGTCGTTCGGGGGGCCATCGCGATGGGACCTGGGACTCAAGAACTGAGACTTCCGATGGAAGGGACCATCCAGCAAATCCCGGTGTGGGAACTGGTGGCCGGCTTGTTCCACCGCCAGGCCACGGGGATCGTGACCTGCGAACAGGGCCGCCAGCGACGGGTCCTCTATGTCCAGAATGGCCGCATCGTCTTCGCTCGGTCGAATGCCCTGGACGACCGCCTGGGCGAGCTCCTGTTTCGGCAGGGCCGGCTTCGGTACCGGGACCTGGTCGAAGCTGCTCGGGAAATTCGACCTGGCCGCCGTCTGGGGATGGTCCTCGTCGAGCGCCGTCTCCTGACACCCGAGGAACTCGTCCAGGCCGTTCTTCAACAAGTCCGTTCTATCGTCTTCCACACCTTCACCTGGGTCGAGGGTCAGTGGGTCTTCGAGCCGACGGCCTCGATCCCTCAGGAGGTTATCACGCTGAACATTCCGATGCACCGGCTGTTGTACACAGCCATTTTACAGATTCCGCATTGGTCCCTTATCCGACGGGGGATCCTCGGGCTGGAGACGACCTTTCAGCGGGCGCCGGAATCTGCCGATTTAGTTCAAGACTTGGCGATCCCCCCCGATTGGCAGGACTTCCTCAGGGGGATGGAAATACCCCAAACTGTCGAGTCCCTTTGCGCTTGCTCGCCGGGCACCGACTTCGAGACCTGCCGGTTTCTAGTCGCCTGGATGGCCGTCGGGATCGTCCGCCGAGTCGCTCCGCCTTGGACACCGGAGCTGGTCCCGTCGGTCTCGGTCCCCGAGGAAGTCTGGGGCCTCGTAGACGTCCCGTCACTCGACCTCTCGTTTGCTGACCTGGCCGATTTGGCCGACCAGGGAGACCTTCAAGTCGAGACACTCCGGTACCTACCTCAGGTCCAGCCGCCGCATCGAGTCGTCCTCTCTGTGCGATGCCGCCACCGCTACATCTGGCATCTCTTGACCCGGGTCTTGAGTCCTGAGCGGGCGTGTCAAGAGGTCCAGGCAATCATCGAGACGCTTCAGGCCACACATCCCTGGCTATGGATGGACGTGACCTGCAACCTGGACGGAGAACTCCCGTGGGACCGATTGACCCAGAACCTGCTCCTCTATGGGGCCCGTCAATACCATGAGGGCTTGGAGCCTCTGGTCGACCGGGAAATAGAACTCCTGCGGCATTGTTATCCGACCGAGCGGGTCGAGGGAATTCAGCGGGCGCTCCACCGAATCGCCGAGGCCGTCTTGCAAGAAACGCCCGCGGCTACTGCATAAGCCTACCTGCTGGGCAGCGACTCAGACGGCCGAGTCGCGAGCCTGGGCCTGCCGGCGGGCACGTTCCCACTCGATCGCTTTGTGGATGGCATCCAGGATCTTGGTATAGCCTGTGCACCGACACAAGTTTCCGCTGATCGCCTGCCGGATGTCCTCCGGTGTCGGGGCCTCGACCCGGTTTAGGAGGGCCCGCACGCTCATGACAAAGCCGGGCGTACAGAAACCGCACTGCGCACCGCCCATCTCGAGGAAAGCCCTCTGCACGATGTCCATCTCGGCTCCCCGAACGAGGCCCTCGACCGTCGTGATCTCGGCGTCTGGATAGCACAGGGCCAGCATCATGCAGGATTGCATCGGGACGCCATCGACCAGGACTGTACAGGCCCCGCAGGAGCCGTCGTCACATCCGACCTTCGTGCCCGTTAGGCCCAAGTCCTCCCGCAGGAGGTCCACCAGTAAACGGTTGGGGGGAATCAGGACCTCATAGACCCGGCCGTTGACTCGAAAGGAAGCTGCCACCTTCCGCATCTTGCGTCCTCGGTCTTGATTTTAGCAGAGGGATTCGGGCCGATAAAGGCCCTAGACCGATGGGGGAAGGGGGTAGGGGCACCCCGGAGTCGACCTTGTAGAGCGTAGGTTCGGTCCCACGCCGTCGGCCTTTCGGGTTCTACCGGCCCATGGGCCGCCCTACCATTTGCTTAAGACGCAGACGGTGACTAACACCGAACACCCAATCCCGATCCTTGGCGCACGGCGCGAGACTTCGCTATAATGCCGGTGTCATGCCGGTGCTAGGTAAGACCCCGATGGCAGGCCTAAAGGAACGTATCCGGGCCGTTCAACAGGGCTGTGGGTTTATCGGCGTTGCCCGTCCGACGGAGGACCAGCGAGCCGCCTGGCAGGCCTATCGACAGACCCGTGGGCGACCGCTCAAGATGCTGGCCTCGCCGAGCGGCTTCATTCAGACGGACATCTGGGGTCAAGAGCGAGAGACGCCCTTCGGGCCTTGCTTTTTTCGGGAGAAGTGGCTTATCCCCGAGGCTCGCTTCCCGTGGGACGAACTCCGAGTCTGGCCGGCTCGCCTGTTGGCCCTCCGGGCCGAGGACCTGGCCGTCGGGTCCCTGGCTGACTGGATTTACCTGGACATCGAGGCGACGGGCCTCGGCGGCGGCGTCGGTGTATTAGCTTTCCTGATCGGCTTGGGCTTCTGGGAGGACGGGCTTCTTCGGGTCCGCCAGTATTTTCTCCGGGACTTGGACGAAGAACCGGCGATGTTGTGGGCCGTCGAGCAGGACTTACGGGAGGCCCCGGGCATCGTGACATACAACGGCCGGGCCTACGACCGGCATGTCCTCTGGAATCGACTCCGGCTCCACCGGATGGAACTGGACCTGCGGGCATGGCCTCACATCGACCTGTATCCCTGGGTCCGAAGCCTCTGGTCCGGCCTCTGGTCGGACGTCCGGCTCCAGACGGTCGAGATTCAGTTGTGGAACTTCGAGCGGACGATAGACCTGCGGGGGTCTGAAATCCCGTCGGCCTATCGACTGTACCTGACGCAGGGATGGCACGGAGCGCTGTATCAAGTCCTGGAGCATAACCTGCAAGACGTCCGGAGCCTGGCCGGCCTGGCCCTGTACTTGGCCCGGTGGTTGAATGACCCCCAGTCCGACGGCCTGGACGTGGGGACTCGCTTCCGTATCGCCCGTCGGCTTCTCCATCGGGACTGGCGGTGGGCCCTGGAGGTCTGGGAGACCGTCCTGACGGATGCTCATGCTCCGGCTGATTTGCGAACGGCCGTCGTCTTCCAGGGCCTCCGGGTGATCCGGCGGTTCCGAGCCTGGGCCGACCTGGACCGTTGGGTCCGATGGCTGATCGACCAGACGCCGACAGTCCTGACGGCTCCGGCCTGGGCCCGGGTGGCTTACTATGCATATCGTTATCTGCGAGATGCTCAGCGGGCGCGTTCCTTGCTGGCTCAGGCCCTCTGCCATCGGGGGGTCGCGCCCTCGGATCGGCAACGATGGAAGCAACGACTGACGTGGCTCGAACGGAAACGACAGCCACCCCTTCCTACGTCTCCCGATTCCGCTTTACCCGCCTCGACGGCTACGTCGTCGGCGAAATCCTCCGACAGTTCGGCATCGCTGGAGCGGCCCTGACGATCATCCTGATATCCGGCCCGCTCATCGATTACGTGGAACTGATCGCTCGGAAGGGCCTGTCTTTGGGGTGGCTCTTCTACTTGTTGGCTCTGGCGGTCCCAGCCGTGGTGGCCCTTGCCTTGCCCCTCGGCTTCCTGATGGCCGTCCTAGTGGCCTTTAGTCGGATGGGCGCCGATATGGAATTGGCCGCCCTTCGGACCCTGGGCTGGTCCCTACGGCGACTGGCTGTGCCTGTCCTGGGGACGGCCCTACTGGTCGCCGGACTGACGTGGGGGATCACAGCCTTCGGGATGCCCTGGTCGAATCGTCGGCTGAGCTTAACGCTAATCGAGCTTTCCTTCCGGCGGTCCTTCACGGGCCTCCAGCCGCGGGTGTTCTTCGGTGACCTTCCAGAGGGGATTCTCTACGTCCGTGAGGCTGCCCCAGGCGGGACCCGCTGGCGAGATGTTATCTTCGTCGACCGGCGAGACCCTCGATCCCGGCGACTGGTCATCGCCCGGGAAGCCTTCGTCCAAGACGTGGCTGGCCCCGCCCCCCGGGTCCAAATCACATTTTCCCGGGGCCACATCTACCGACTCGAATTCGGTCAGGAACGGAACTACCACCGCTCGGACTTTGACCGCCTGGAGATGACTCTCCAGTTAGGCCCGGCCGTCACGCCCGAGCACTATCCCAAGGGCGACCGGGAGATGACGCTGACCGAACTGCGACAAGCCATGGCCACCCGTTCGCCCGACGATCTCTACTATAAGAACCTGGCCGTCGAGTATCACAAGCGGTGGGCCATCCCCTGCGCAGCGATCGTCTTTGCCCTGATCGCTTACCCGCTCAGTGTGCGGAATGTCCGGGGCGGCCGTTTTTACGGCTATGCCGTCAGTATGGTCATCAT
This sequence comes from Acidobacteriota bacterium, assembly GCA_025061865.1. GTDB lineage: Bacteria > Acidobacteriota > HRBIN11 > HRBIN11 > HRBIN11 > HRBIN11. Next base: position 5,990 of record JANXAA010000013.1, read on the forward strand.
GCTGATCGCTTACATCGGCATCTTCCTGGGCGAACACCTGGGCGACCAGGGCCGGATTCCGGCCTGGCTGGCCGCCTGGAACCCGCACCTCCTGCTGGGCTTACCGGCTCTCGTCCTCTGGACTCGATTAGACCGACCTGTCCGGCGGACCTGGCGGGTCCGCTGGCCGACCCACTGGCGGTTGGTCCCGACAGGGAAGAACTTATATGGCCCCTGGCGACGGTGGTCCCGGCTGACATACATTGACAACTATTTGATCCGCACGTGGCTCTGGTACTTCATTGGGATCAGCTTCGTCCTGCTGAGCATCTACCTCATCGTCGAGGCTTTCCATCTGGTGGATGACATCGTCCGAAGCCAAGCGCCCCTCTCGGCCTTGGGCCTTCACCTACTCTTTGCGGCCCCGGGTTTCTACCATCAGCTCCTTCCGATGGTCTTAGTGATGAGTCTGATGGTCACCCTGGCTGTGCTGGAGAAGTTCCGGGAAGTCACAGCCATGAAAGCCCACGGCATTAGTTACTACCGGGTCATGGCCCCCCTACTGGTCATGACGGGGCTGACGGCCCTCCTGGATTTGGGTCTGCAAGAGCGGATTCTGCCCTGGACGTCCCAGATGGCAACAGCCTACAAGCGTGTCGTCAAGGGCCGCCCTCTCCAGCCGACCCCGGCCGTCCAGTGGCTCTTCGGTCAGCGGGGCTACCTCTATCACTTCGACGCCTTCGATTCGACCCGGCAGGAAATGTTCGGTTTCGACATGTACGGTCTGAACCCTACCCGCTGGGAGATCGACTGGCACTGCCAGGCTCGGCGAGCGGTCTTTCGACCCGAGGCGCCCGGCTGGTACCTGCAGGACATATGGTGCTATGAGTTCCACCCGGCACCCCAGCTCACTCGCTATTCGAGGGCCGTCGCTCATCTGCCAGAACCGCCGGCTTATTTCGAGTCAATTCAACAGCCACCCGAGCAGATGCGGATCTCCGAGTTGTATCGATACATCCGAGAACTTCGGGCTAAAGGCTACCGGAGCCAGCCCTGGGAAGTCTACTGGGCGATGAAGTGGGTCGCCCCTTTGGGGGGCCTCGTCCTATTCCCCCTGGCGATGGCCCTGGCGCTCCAGGGCGCCCGCCTGGGAACGGCTTATGGCGTCGTCGTCGCCTTGCTCATCGGATTTTTCCACTGGCTCCTCGTCCAGTTCGCCCAGATGATGGGCCTCGTAGAAGTCCTGCCCCCGTGGGCCGCCGCCGGCCTTCCCTACGGTTTTACCCTTTTGGTCGGCCTGTGGTCTCTCACACGGATCCAGACGTGAGGACCCACTCGGTTCGCTCTATCTCGGGACGAGGCGTTCCAGCGCCCCCGTCGGGCCTAGGGTCCGTGGTCTGGGTTCTTTGGACCCAACACCCCAACTCCACTCGGGCGAGTGGGGCCTGGACGTTTCGGACCACCTCGGCCCTGGGTAATATAACGGTAGTCGCTGGAGGAATGAGATGGAATGGCGGGCCTTGTTCGTCGCCTTCATCACTGTATTCCTGGCTGAGATCGGGGACAAGACTCAACTCATGGTCGTTTCCTTAGCGGCCCAGCACCCGTCGCCTTGGATGGTCTGGCTAGGAGCCTCCCTGGCCCTGATCGCCGCCACGACTGTCGGCGTCGCTGTGGCCCAGTGGCTCAGCCTGTGGGTCCCTGCCGGGGTCCTCCGTATCGGCGCCGGTGTCCTGTTCATCCTTCTGGGTGTCCTCATGATCCTGGACGTCATTTGAATTCTGGGATGCCGGCATCCCGGCTGATGTTTGGGACAGGTAGACATCGGCTGACTTGCCCATCTGCCCAAGCTCATGGCTTATCCCGCCGTCGCAGGAGAATGCTTCTCTATGACCGCCATCGGGATGTTGGGCTGTGGTAATGTCGGGACAGGATTCCTCGAAATCTTGAAGCGGCGTCGCTGGCATGAGGGTCGCTTTCAAGTCCGACGTGCCCTCGTAACTGACCCCCATCGAGAGCGCCTGCTTCCCATCCCCGTGGAACTTACCGACCGGCCCGAGGCCATCGTCGGCGATCCCAGCATCCAGGTCGTCGTCGATGTCCTGCCTGACAGCGCTACGGCGTATAATCCCGTCGTCCAGGCCTTGGAAAATCGGAAAACCGTCATCACGGCCAATCGAGCCCTGGTCGCCGAATACGGACTCGAACTGGAACAACGGGCATTTCGACAGAATGTTCCTTTCCTCTACCGAGCGGCTCTCATGGCCGGCGTGCCGGCGGCGGCCGCCTTCCGGGAGTACATGCTCGTCTCTCCCGTTCGAGCCATCTGCGGTGTCCTCCAACGGGTCGGCCACGTGACCCTGACGGCGATGACGCAGGGGCGGTCCCCCGAGGAGGCCCTCCAGAAATGTCCCAAGTGGGCTATGTGTCCACTCGGTCGGCTCCAGAAACGGACGAACGGGAAGACCTGTGGAGCCTGGCCCTCCTCGTCCGGGTGTTCGCTGGGGCTTTTCCTCGACTGGACTGTATCCGGCGTCGGGGACTCCGGGGGATCGAGCCGTCTGACCTGGCAGCCGCCCAACGGATGGGCTTCGTGATCAAGCCCCTCATTCTTTGGGAAGAGACGCCTCAGTGGCATCGGGCCATCGCTGAGCCCATGGCTATTCCCCAGACGCATCCCCTGGCCCACCTGGCCGGCTACGAGAGTGGCCTCCTCGTCTGGTATGAGGACATCGGACCTCAACTATACACGGGCCTGGGGGGTGGGGCCCTCCCGACAGCGGCGGCCCTCGTCGCTGACCTCCTGAGTAGCACCACGTGGACGCCCCGGCCTCCCCTCATTGAGCCTTGGCAAAGCTACCGGGCCGAACACGCCATGGACGCCTACTTCTTACGAATCATCCTAGCGCGCCAGTCTGATAGCCTCCGGACATGCGTCGAGTGCCTCGAACGCGCGAACGTCCTCATCCAGCGGTTCGAGACGACCCTGCATGAGCCGACGCGGACCCTGGAAGTCGTCGGTCTGACCGAGGCCGTACCTGACCAAACGATGGCCGATGCCTTGAATGGCCTCCGACGGCAGAGCGCCGTCCAGACCATCCAGGCCTTCCGGGTCCCGGCTGTGTTCCGATGGGACCCCAGCCGTGTGTTCCGAACCGGCTCGACACCTCCCGGCGTCGGGTCCCGCCGATGATGGCCTTCAGGACGGCGCAACCGCGTGAGGACAGCCCCAAGATGGCGGACGCCCACATCACTGTCGCAAACATTCCCATCGGGCCGCCATGTCTCATGGCTGGACCTGCTGTGTCCCCCGAGACACGGAAAGTCTCGTCAGATCGAGACCCCTTCAAAGGTGGCGATATCCGTGAGAGACATGGCCGAGCCTAAGGTGATCCTGGGCTTTACGGACCCTCTTCAGGTCGACGGGGCCGCCGTTTGGGGTGTCTTGAGGGCCTGCAGGAAGGCTTCAGCCGCCCGATAGGAGGACCGAACGAGGGGTCCAGCGAACACGTGTAGGAAGCCCATCTCCATACCGGCCTGTCGCCAGGCCTCAAATGCTTCTGGGGGCACGTACCGAACGACCGGGAGATGCCGGGACGTCGGCCGCAGGTATTGACCGATGGTCAAGATCTGACATCCGGCATCCCGCAGGTCCTTCATCGTCTCGATGACCTCGTCGAAGGTCTCCCCGAGGCCGACCATGATGGAGGACTTCCGATAAAGGTCTGGGGCATGGTCCCGAAAGTAGGCCAGGACCCGCAGGGACTGGTCGTAGCCGGCCCGCCGGTCCCGAACGAGGGGCGTGAGTCGGCGGACCGTCTCGATGTTGTGGGCGACCACATCAGGATGGGCCTGAGCGACGATGTGCAAGCATTCCGGCCGGGCATGGAAGTCCGGGATCAGGACTTCGATCATCGTGTGGGGGTTGTGATAGCGGACGACCCGGATCGTGCGGGCGAAGTGCTCAGCCCCCTCGTCCGGCAGGTCGTCCCGGTCGACAGAGGTAAGGACGACATATCGAAGGCCCATCTCTTTCACGATCTGGGCCGTATGGAGGGGCTCGAAGGGGTCGAGCCATCCCCGGGGATTGCCCGTCTGGACGGCGCAAAACCGACAGTGGCGGGTGCAGATCTTTCCCAGGATCATGATAGTCGCCGTGCCCTCGCCCCAACACTCGCCCCGGTTAGGACAGCGGGCTTCCTCACAGACCGTATGCAGACGGAGGGCCCGCAGACGCTCCCCGAGATGGCGCACGACGGGTCCCGTCGGCAATCGGACCTTCAGCCATTCGGGTTTCCGTTCCATGAAACGACCCCTCGCGTGGGTCAGGCTATAGAGTGAAGAATATAATCGGGCGTCGGATGCTGGGCGTTAGACCCTCCAACATCCAGCATCCCCCACACCGTTACGGGCGAACCCCAAGTTCAGCCAGGACGGCCCGGTAGGTCGCCTCGTCGATCCAACGCCGCTGGAACATACGGCGGGCGATGATCTGGCGCTTCCGGAGAAGCCGGCGGTGGGTATCGTCCAAGGGGGAGAAGCGGTAGGGGTTCGGCAAGACGGAGGCCAGACGGATGGCCTCGGGGAGCCCAAGCTCCGAGGCCGACTCGTGAAAATACGTCCGGGCCGCCGCCTCGGCCCCGTAAACGCCCGGTCCCCACTCGACCACGTTCAGGTATAACTCCAGGATCCGCTTCTTGGACAGCGTCCGCTCCAGTTTATAGGCGATAGCCGCCTCCCGGAGCTTACGAACGAGGCTCCGTTCCGGCGACAAAAACAGATTCTTGGCCAACTGCTGAGTGATCGTCGAACCGCCGAACACGATACGCCGTCGGCGGAGGTTCGTCTCCAGGGCCTTCCGCATCGATTCCCAGTCGAAGCCCTCGTGGTGAAAGAATTTATCGTCCTCGGCAATCAGGACCGCCTGGATAAGGTACGGCGAGATACGGCCTAAGGGGACCCAGGTCCACAAGCGCCGGACGGGCCGACCCTGGCGACGGAGCTGTTCCTCTCGGTAGCGCATCATGGCCGTCTCGGTGGGGTTCGACCGTCGAAGCCACGTCACGTCAGGCGTCGTCCACCAGACGGAGGCCCCGACGCTACCGACCAGCAGGAAGACGATGCCCCCGATGGTCAGGACCCGAGGCCATCGCCGTCGGGTCGGCCGCGCTGAAACGGAGGCTGTCGGGAAAGCCCGCATTGAGCTCGGCGAATGGCGAGGGGCGCATAGCAAGTCAAAGAAGGTACGTCTTGCTTTCGCCGTCATGAGCCACGACCTCGTGAACTACCTGGTCACGCCGTCGCAGTCACCACCAGCCGGGGCCTGGACCCAGAAGACGACGTCTCCCACGCCGATCCGACCCGTCCGGTACACCCGGGCGATGAGGCCCCGTCGGCCTATCAGGTGCTCCCGCAGGGCCGGATGATAGCGGTTCACCTTGGAGCACGGCGCATTGGGACCCGTCACGACCAGGACGGCCCCGCTCTCAAAGACCAGGAAGTCCCCCGCCGGAACACCCGTCAGGTCCCCCAGACCCTCGAGGAGGACGTTCTCACCCAAGTCACCCGGCTGAAGGCGCACGCCTAAAGTGCCGGCGACCCAGCTCAAGAGTTCTTGGGCCACGATCGTCACCTGTCGGAGATTCGGTCGGTTGGGGTCGATCCGGGGATGCCGCTTGTACGGCCCGGCGTGGTAGTCCCCGACGACGCCGTCGGGTCCGACTTCGACCCACGGCTCGGGCCACTTGCGGATGTCGTCTGGTTCAGCATACGGCTTCCGGAAGACGCCCAGGACCCGACCCGTACTGACGACGTGGCCGTCCAACCCGGATCCCGGGTCTAGACTCACGCCCCCCAACATAATCCAGTTGCGTCCTAATTGCGGCCTAAAGGTATACCCGAGGGATTTTTCGACCGGGATTCACCCTCACCCGGCCTCGCTACCAGGCCACCGACCGGCTAGATTTGAACGATGACGCAGGCTTAGGCCTAGTGGGCCTGTCGCCTCCCGGCCCAGGGTATTCTACTCCATGAGCGTCAAATCCGCTATCTGCTCACCTACCCTACGAGGTTCGCTCGTCTTCAGTAGTCAAGACCCGCCGAAGCATCTCCCAAGCCACGTTGCCTCCACTGACGACGGCTACGACAGGCGGGGGGCCGCCGTCCCGACGGGCCGCCGCCACAGCCGCCGCTCCAGATGGTTCGGCGACGACCCGGACCTCCGTCCAAAGCCATCGCAGGGCGTCCAGGACCTCTTCGTCAGTGACAGCGGCCCAATCGTCCACGAGGCGGCTGGCTACGGCCCAGGTCCACTGCCCGGGCCGGGTCACCCGCAGGCCGTCGGCGACGGTCGCCGTCCAGGGAACCTCCGTGGGTCGGCCCGCCTGAAACGAGGCATAGAAGCGTCGGAGGCCAGCCGGTTCCACGCCGATGACCCGGACCGTCGGTCGAGACGTCTTCAGGGCCAGGGCAATCCCGCTGATGAGGCCCCCGCCGCTGACCGGCACGTATACGGTCCCGACGTCCGGGACTTGTTCCAGAAGCTCCAAGCCGATCGTGCCCTGACCCTGAAGGATATCCGGATGGTCGAAGGGCGGGACTTCTAAAAAACCTCGGTCCCGAGCGATGGCCCGAGCCTTTTCGAGGCGTTCCTCTGAAGTCCGACCCCAGTAGACCAGCTCGGCTCCCTCACGGACGATCCGCTCGGCCTTCACGGGGCTGACGTCGTCCGGGACGACGACGACGGCCCGTAAACCCATCCGGCGGGCCACGTACGCTAAAGCCCAACCGTGGTTGCCCGACGAACCCGTAACGACACCGGCCTGGACCGCCGCTTCGTGTTTCCCCAAGAAATTCGCCACGCCCCGAACCTTAAAAGACCCGGTGACCTGTAGGTTCTCCAGTTTCAGGTCCAGGCCCTCGCACGTCCACAGGGGCGTCGCCCGGGCGAAGCGGTAGACTCGGTCCCGGACTCGGTCCCAATCGTCCCGAGGCACCTCGATCCGCCTCATCCGCATCGGCCCCCGAGTCTCAGAACGTGACGGACTCGCCGGGCTGGAGGGCATAGATTTGCAGGCCCGGGATGTCGCGCGTAAACTCCCGGAGCTGGTCCGGCGTGCCCGCCAGGAGCGGGAATGTCCCGTAGTGCATCGGGATGACCCGGGAGACGCCAAGCAAGCGAATCGCTTCAGCCGCCTCGAGGGGCCCCATCGTGAAGTGACCTCCGATGGGAAGTAAGGCTAGGTCCGGCCGGTAGAGTCGGCCGATGAGACGCATGTCTCCAAAAACGTTTGTGTCCCCGGCGTGATAGATACGGAAGCCGTTCTCAAGCTGGACGACGAAGCCGACGGGGTCTCCCCCATAGACGACCGAGCCACCCTCGGCGATCCCGCTACTGTGGTCTGCCGAGACCATCGTAACCCGCAGACCGTCGACTTCGACCGTGCCGCCCTTGTTGGCCCCGATGACCGTCGAGACGCCTTTCGACTCTAACCAGACGGATATCTCGTAAATGGCGACGACCTTGGCATTGTGCTTCTTGGCCAACTCAACCGTATTCCCCAGGTGGTCAAAGTGACCATGAGTCGGCAAGATCAGGTCGACCCGGTCCAGATTCTTCCACTGGGGCGGGCACTTCGGATTGTCCAACCAGGGGTCGAACAAGATCACTCGGTCGCCGAGCGAGACGACTCGAAAGGCCGCATGGCCCAGCCACGTGACGGTGACCTGTCCGGACATGGGGTGACCTCCTGGAGGGGATAGTTGGGCAGTTCGGAAATTCGGCAGTCCGGCCATTCGGCCATGGGGTGGATCGACCCATCGGCAAAGGACACGGCGCGAAGAGCCTAGAGCCCGCTTTGGACCGGGCTCTATATCCCATACTCTATACGCTTTGCCCCTCCCGACCGACTCACTTGCCGAACTCCCGAATTGCCGAATCTACCATCGGACCCACCGGCCTAGGAGAAGACCCCCGATCAGGGCCAGCCCGAACAGCATGTGGAGCTGAGCCGTCAGGAGGTCCAAAAACGTAAAGGCGACTCGGGCCGGCTGGAAGGCGACCCGGATATTGCGCCAAGCGTAAGGCAGGGTCCCAAATACCAGCAGGGCCCATGCTGGAAGCCAGCCCAGGACGACGAACACGACCTTGGCAGCGTAGGCCCCGCAGACCAGGGCCAGGTAGTACAGGCTAGAGCCCCGCGGCCCCAGCAGGCCGGCCAGCGTCCGATAGCCGGCCCGAGCGTCCTCCCAGATGTCCCGGAAGTTGTTACCGTGGAGGATGGCGATGGTCAGGAAACCCATAGGCAAGGCCAGCCACGCCAGCCGCCACGATATCTCTTGCACCTGGACGTAATATGACCCCATCGCCATCAGAGGTCCAAAGGCCAGAAACACGGCCAGGTCGCCGAAGCCCCAGTATTTGAGGCCCAGGGGCGGAGCCGTGTAGAAGAAACCCAAGAAGGCCCCGACCAGTCCGAAGGCTAAGACCGGCCAGCCCCGGAAATAAGCCAAGACCAACCCCGTCAGGCATCCCAAGCCGAACAGCAAGAGGCCCCACCGCCAGTGAGCACCGGGTACCATTAGGCCATCGACTAAGACCCGGCTCGAGCCCAAGACCCGCCAGGTATCGACGCCCCGCCGGTAATCGAAGGCATCGCTGACGACGTTCACGCCGGCGTGCAGGAGCAAAGCCCCCAGCAAGGTCAGTAGGAACCAGGCCCACGAGAACTGAGGTGCCATCAAGGCCCCCAGCAGGACCGGCATGACCGTCACCGTGAAAGCAAAGGGCCGGGTGGCTTTCCAGTAGACTTTCCATGTCGGAACTCGCGTTTTCAGTTCCGTTTGGAAGACCCGGAGGACCTCGTCGGTCACCTCGACCTCGGCCCGGGGTTTCCAGACGCCCGTGAAATCCGACACATACAGTCGCGTGGGCCGGATACGGAAGACCTCAACGCCGGGAAAGGCTTTGGCAAAAGCGACCAGCTCGAGGGCATTCCGAAAGATGATGTGTCGCTCGGATCGCTCCTCGATAGGCCCGAGCCGCTCGGCGATGCCCTCACCCTGGATGAACCGGTCTGGGACACCATGTTCGATGACAAAAAACACCCGGGGGTTCGCTACGACGTTCCGGTAGTTCCGGCCCTGCTCGAGGGCCACGTAGATATAGCCGTCCTCTTCCCCGTAGTAGACCTTGCCGGCCCAGATCCGGCCGTCGGCCGAACTGACCAACGTGAGGGCCTTATGCTTCTGGAAGATCTTCTTGACGACTCGCAGGGTTTCCATGAGCGTTGGGTCCATCACCCGCTCCGCCATCTGGCAATCCGGCAGTTTGGGCGTTCGGCAGTCAAGCGATTCGGCAGATAGGCAGGTCAGATAGGACCTCCAGGGCGTAGAGCCAAGCACAAAGTGGGCTCTATCCTATCTACCCCGTCGCCCAACTCCCAAGGGGGATTATAGATAAAGAAGGGCGTTCCTTAAAAAGGCCGTCGACCGGGTCGTCTGGTTGCCGGCCTGACCACCGGATAGGACAGATGTCCCCCTCGGAGAGACGGCCCTGCATGGGCGGACCCGTTCGTTACGGCATCGGGCCAGCAATTTTCGTCTGGCACCGCATTTGCTATTGAAATAAGAGATGGCAGGGATCAGACCGCTAAATCCTGATCCCCGACCTCCTGAACAACCGCCAGCTAAGACCGAAATAGGGATCATGGAGGCATGCGATGTATCGAGTCGTTTGGGGTTTCCTGGCCATAATCGGCTTCCTGACGTCCTCCGCGTGGGCTGATACCGTGTCTGTCCGCTTAGGTGTCTTTGTTCCCCGAGGGAAGAGCGACCTTTGGGACCTCAACCGGCGGGAGACGACCCTGACGACAGGCCAGATGGTCGGTGGCACCCTGGGCGTCGGATATGACCTCTTCGCCGGCCGGTGGTTG
>JANXAA010000140.1 GCA_025061865.1 Acidobacteriota bacterium
ATGCCGACCCGTTGCTTCATACCGCCGGAGAGCTCTCTCGGATAGGCGTTCTCAAAGCCCTCCAGACCGACCATCCGAATGACCTCGGCCGCCCGCCGGCGGACCTCTTCCCGAGAGAGGCCTTGGACTTTCAGGGGGAGCTGCACGTTCTCCTGAACCGTCATCCACGGTAGGAGGGCAAAGGTCTGAAAGACGAAGCCCACGCGACCGTGGATGCCCTGCAGGGGTCGCCCATGGTAGAGGACCTCACCCCGGGTCGGACGGATCAAACCAGCCAGGATTCGAAGGAGCGTCGATTTCCCACAACCCGACGGGCCCAGCAGAGCCAGGACTTCTCTGGGTCGAATGACCAGCTGGACGTCCTCCAGCGCCCGGACTCGGGTCCCCTGGGGTGTGAAGAACTCGTGGGAAACCCCCCGATCTTCACAGAGGATTTCGGCGTCGGACGATATCCCAGCGGTCCGATGCATGGTCGCCCCCGTCAAGGTCTACAGAGCCCTGGAAGCGCCGCTCCAGGGTCCCGAAGGCTTATCTCTGTAGGGAGAAATGCCGTTCGGCGACCTGATAGAGCCGTCGCCATACAAGTCGATTCAACGCCACGACGACGGCGGCCATCGTGACGATACCTGCCGTCAGGGCCGGGAAGTCTCCCCGCTCGGCCGCCTCGCTGATCCAGGCCCCCAGCCCTGGGGTCGTCAGCCTTTGACCCCGAAAGATCACGTATTCGGCGATGATGCTGGCATTCCACGCCCCACCTGCCGCCGCGACCCATCCGGTGACTAAATAAGGAAAGACGCTGGGTCCGTACAGGACCCAGAACCGCCGGAGCCCCCGGACTCGATAGACGTCGACCGTCTCCCGAAGGTCTGTCGGGACCGACATAGCCCCGGCGATGACGTTGAAAAGAATGTACCACTGGGTCCCCAGGAGTTGAAGCACGACACTCCCCCATGCCAGGGGAATGGCAAGTTCCGTCAATCCCCAAAGGACGGCTGGAAAGAGCATCGGGGCCGGAAAAGACGCAACGACCTGCACGACCGGCTGAAGCGTGCGGACCCGCCGGGGCGACAGGCCGATCCACAAGCCGGCCGGCAGGGCCCAGGCCGTGCCGGCCGCCGTCGCTAGGACCACGCGCCCCAGGGTCCACCCGACCGACGGCAGGAGGGCCTCCCAGGTCGCTCGCGGGACCTGCCGTAGGAGACCGACCAGGCCCCAAGCCCCATAAACGAGGCCGGCCCCAAGACCCACCCAGAGGCCGGTCGTCAGGCGCCGCGCCCACCGACCGTGCCGATGGACCCATATCGATGGCCACCGTATCGAACCCGACCCTCGTCGAACCCACTGACGGACCCAGCGCCGCCACCGCCGTCCCGGGGCTCGACGCCGGAGCCACTCCAGAAACCACGAGCGGACCTCGACGGCCGCCCCCGTCTCCTCGACCCGAAATTTCTGGGCCCACACGACGACTGGCCGCCATAGGAACTGATCCAAGGCGACGATCATGACGACCATCGCCAGGACCGCCAGCCCCATGGCTCGCACGTCGCCCCAAGCGACGGCTTCGCTCATGTAAGCCCCCAAGCCGGGCAGGCGGAAGTCTCGTCCCCCGAGGACAAAAGCCTCGCTGGCCATCAGGAAGAACCAGCCGCCGGCCATGCTCATCATGCTGTTCCATACCAACCCCATCGCCGCAAAGGGGAGCTCCAGCCACCGCAACCTCTGCCAACCGCTTAGGCGATACAGATCAGCCACCTCGACCAAGTCCCGAGGCACTGACCGAAGGGAATGATACCAACTGAAGGTCAGGTTCCAGACCTGGCTCGTGAAGATCAGGAGAATGGCCGCCAGTTCCAGGCCGACGCGGCTCGAGGGGAATAAGGCCGTCAAGCCCAGGACCAAGCCGGGCATGAACCCCAGGATGGGGATACTCTGCAAGACGTCTAAGGCCGGTATTAGAACCCGCTCCGCCCGAGGGTCTTTGGCCGCCCAGTAACCGACGACGAGTGTGAAACCCAGCGAGAGGCCATAGGCCAGGAGGCCTCGGACTAACGAAAAGAAGGTGTACTTCGGTAGGGCCCATGGAGAAAGGTCGATCACCACGCCCGCTCGAGGAATGACGAACGACTCGCGCGCAAACTCTATGAGTCCCAGGAGGAGCCCCACCAAGCTGACCATGATCAGAAGACTTGCCCCATCGAGCCGACAAGGCCGTCTCATCAAGACCCGCGTGCTATCCCAGGCATGTCGGAGGGCCTCACGCATCGGTCCCACGCCTCGGCTGATCCCATGTGCGGTTTGGTATCCTAACCTGAGTGGCTACCTTCAAGAGGGTCTTCGAAAGCCTTTCGGCGACGCTCGCCAGAGGGATTCGACGGAAGGGGAGACACGGGATACGCGATGGGGAAAGGGTTCCAGGTCCCACAGTTCCCGAAACCATCTCAACCCGGCTCTCATGCCCTATCCAGATGGATGTTTCGATATTAGTCCCAAAGGACGATGAAAACGTACTGGTAGGCCCGTCGTTTCGAGGGCCGGCCGAGGGTCGGGATCGGCCGGTAGCGGGGGTCCTTTCCGAGGCGGCGGCGGAGCGCCCGCTCCACGGTCCGGACCTGATCGGTGGGTCCACCTTCGTAGAGGATCTGGAACTGACTTGGCGGCGGCTGGACGGCCTGACGGAGCTGGACAAAGGCTGTCACGGGGTCGACGGCCCGTCCGATGGCAAACTGTCGGACCTGCGGGTCAGCGATCCGTCGATAGACGTCCGCTAAGACGCGGGGTAAAGCTTCATCGGGTGGACCTGTTTGCCCCATGGTAGCCACTTCTCCCCTGCCCTACGAACAGAGGCCATGAGTCCCCGACTCCGACCCCGGACCGTGGACGATTCAGGTCTATCCGGGTCCTCCCCGCCCAGGTCGAGACTCGGGGGCCTACCGAGATAGGCCCGGGGTCCAGGACCTGACACCCGGGACCTCGTTTACACTCGCTGGACCTGCACGGTGACGGGAATGCCTTGTCGGACGCTGGCCGTGACGATGCAGTAATCTTCGAATATGCCGACGCACCGCTCGAAGGCCTCCGCCTGTTCTGGGGCGACTCCATGCGCTTGAACCCGGACGTCCAGGGCGGCGACCCGCCACCGGCCCCGCTCGTTGCGCCGGATCGTGGCCGTCACGTCCGTTTCGATATTTTCCACACTTACGCGGGCTTTCTGCAGACAAAAGAACAGGCTGGCCGACAGGCAGTGGCCGACGGCCGCTGCCAGCATGCGGGCGGCGTTCGGACCGACCTCCTTCCCCAAGGGGGCCGGCTCGTCCATCTCCGTCGTCCATTCGGCCGGGCGGTCGAGCCGGACCTCAAAGCGATAAGCGTCGATTTGACGGAGTGTCACGTGAGCCTGCATCGCTTCCATGGGTGACCTCTAGCCATTTCAAGATAGGCATGTAGCCATTTCAAGATAGGCATGCGGGATGCAGGATAGGAATGCGAAGTGCAAGATGCAAGATGACACCGGGTCCCAGGGATGCGAGATCTAAGCCCCGCTTACTAAAAGCGCGGGGCCGTCAGGTTACAGGGACGGGATGTGGGAAGCAGGGAGGTAACCCGTCCTGCGTGGGTCACCCCCGGCCGATGAAGAGACACCGGACCTTGAGTAAGTCGGGCGGTCCAGGCGGAACCCCAATGACCCGGCAAGCGTTCGATGGATTGAAAGCGCTTGGGATAGGAGACACGGGCCGACGAGGATACCTAGGCGGGGATGTCCGCCCTCCCCCAGAGGCCGGAGCCCGTGTCATCCCCATCGCCACTGAGCAGATCGAGGGAGTGTGCCAATGGGGCGCCTACAGGGATATCGACCGATAGGAATCTTCGGGGGAATCTTAGTGGGTCTTAGCCTATCGACGGTTGTGGCCGGTCCCCAGACCGCCGCGGTGCCTCGACCCCCAGAGACCCGGCGGGATGAGGTCCGGGAGGTCCTCCACGGCGTCGAGGTCATCGACCCCTACCGATGGCTGGAGGACGCCTGGAGTCCCGAGACGAGGGCTTGGATCGAGACCCAGAATGCTTACACCCGCTTGTTTTTAGACGCCGACCCGGCCCGGGAAACCCTGCGGCGGCGAGTCGCCCGCATGCTCCGGGTCGACACGGTCAGCCTCCCCATCGTCCGCGGCGGCCGGTACTTCTTCCTGAAACGGCGGGCCGACCAGGACCAACCGGTTTTATACATGCGGGAAGGCCCGACGGGGCCCGACCGAGTCCTGATTGATCCCCACACCATGGACCCCGCACACTTAACGAGCGTGAGCCTCCTGGAAGTCTCTCGGGACGGCCACTGGCTGGCTTATGGCCTCCGGCACGGAGGCGAGGACGAGGTCGTCGTCCGATGGCGGGACGTCGGGACCGGCCGGGATTTAGCGGATGGACTCCCCAAGGGCCGTTATTTCGGGATCGCCTTGCGGCCGGACAAAGCGGGTTTTTACTACGCTAGGCACACACCCGAGGGTCCTCGGGTCTACTACCATGCGATGGGGACTGACTCCTCGCAAGACGTGGAAATCTTCGGTCAGGGCTACGGGCCCGACAAGATCATCGGCATCGACCTCTCACCCGACGGACACTACCTGCTGTTGACCGTCTATTACGGTGCCGGGGCCCAACAGACGGAGGTCCACTACCTGGAGGTCCCGAGTGCCGGGTCCCAGGGGCCAGATAGCTTTACGGTTCGAACGTTAGTGCGGGACGTCCCCGCGCGTTTCTTGGGCGAGTTCGGTGGCTCGACCCTATTTGTGCTGACGAACTGGAAGGCCCCGAAGGGCCGTATTCTGGCCGTAGATTTGCGAAATCCGGGACCACCTGACACATGGCGAGAGGTCATCCCCGAGCGAGACGCTGTCATTACGGGGTTTACCTTGGCCGGGCGGCGACTCCTTGTCCAGTATCTCGAAAACGTCGTCTCCCGGGTGCGGGTCTTCGAGCCCGACGGGCGCCTCGTGCGGGAGATCGCTTTGCCGACTTTGGGGTCCGTTACGGGTCTCCAGGGCGAGTGGGACCGGCGGGAGGCCTTTTTCGCCTTCACGTCCTTTCTGATCCCACCCCGCATTTACCGGTATGACGTGGCGACAGGCCGACGGACACTCTGGGCTGCCGTGCGAGTCCCTCTCCAGCCCGACCGGTACGTCGTCCAGCAAGTGTGGTATACGTCCAAAGACGGTACGCGGGTCCCGATGTTTCTGGTTTATCCCAGAGACCTCCGGCGAAACGGTCAGAACCCGACCCTCCTGACGGGCTACGGCGGGTTTAATGTCAGTTTGACGCCGACCTACTCGACGATGGCGGCCCTGTGGGTCCAGACGGGCGGCGTCTTTGCCCTGGCCAACCTCCGGGGCGGCGGCGAGTTCGGCCAAGCTTGGCATGAGGCCGGCATGCGGGACAAGAAGCAGAACGTCTTTGACGACTTCATTGCGGCGGCTGAGTGGCTCATCGCCCAGGGCTACACGCGTCCCGAGCGGTTGGCTATCACGGGCCGGAGCAACGGGGGCCTCCTCGTCGGAGCGGCCCTGACGCAGCGGCCGGACCTGTTCCGGGCCGTCGTGTGCGGCTATCCCCTTTTAGACATGATTCGGTATCACAAGTTCCTCGTCGCCCGTTACTGGGTGGCCGAGTATGGTTCTTCGGACGACCCGACGCAGTTCAAGTACCTCCTGGCCTACTCGCCCTATCACAACGTGAAACCCGGCGAGAAGTATCCGGCCGTCCTGTTCGTCACGGGGGACGCCGACACCCGGGTCGACCCCCTGCACGCCCGTAAAATGACGGCCTTACTCCAGTGGGCCAACGCCTCGGACCGGCCCATCTTGCTTCGGTACGACACAAAGGCCGGCCACGTCGGGGCTCTCCCGGTCCGCCAACAGATCGAGGACTTAACCGACGAGCTCCTCTTCCTTCTCGGACAGTTGGGCGTGCCGGTCCGGTAGGACTCGGGGCTGGGTATCCGGTGTAGAACCTTCGGAAAAACCGACACCTGGCCCTCGATACTGCAATCTATGGCAG
>JANXAA010000141.1 GCA_025061865.1 Acidobacteriota bacterium
TGCGTTCGTACAGGACGGGGGAGACAGGGCCGGCCGTGCCGTTGCCGGCGTCCACGACGACTCGGACCCGCCGAGAGCCCATATGCAGGTGGTCCCGTACGTGCTGGACATACCGGCCGGTGATGTCCGACTCAGTCCGGAGCGTCCCCGGGCCTGCACGAAGGAAATCCTCCGATTCCATCAATCGGTAGACTTCCTGGATCTGGGGACCGTACAGGGTGTCTTTCCCGGAACAAAGCTTGAAACCGTTGAATTCGGGTGGATTATGACTGGCCGTGATTTGAACGCCACCCTGGACAGGTAAGACAAACAGCGAGAAGTACAGGAGCGGCGTCGGCACGACGCCGACGTCGACGACGTCACACCCGGTATCCATGAGGCCCCGGGCCAACGCCTGAAAGAGGGCTTCCGAACTGTGGCGACAGTCCCGCCCGACGGCCAAGACGTGCCGCATGCGACGGCGCATGTAGGTCCCGAAGGCCCGGCCCAAGGCATAAGCAAAGCCCTCGTCGATGTCCGACCCGACGACGCCTCGGATGTCGTATTCCCGGAAAATCAGGGGATTCCACTTCATGGCGGCCGTCCCATGAGGAATTCCGGAGTACACGATGCAGGATGCAAGATGGAATTCGATGCTAGGTTTCAGGAGTCGGGGAGTCAGGGAAAAGTCTGATCCCTCAACTCTAATGCTCATAATAGTCGGCGCCGTGACGGACGGCTACGGCTGGACGGCGGCCTCCGCCTCCAGCCGTCGGCGGACCCGCTCGAGGGCCTCTCGGACCCGCCGGTCGTCGCCGCCCGAGCGCGCCGCCCGGGTGAACCACGTCAGGGCTTGCTGCAGGTCCCCGGTCGCCTCCGCACAGACACCCAAGTTATACAGGACTGGGACAGCCGAGGGGACCCGCTCGTAAGCGCGCCGCCAGGATTCACAGGCCCGGTCGAGCCGTCCATCCCGAGCCCATCGGACGCCCTCCTTCAAGAGACCCTGAGCCACCGGGTCCAGGACGGCCTCCTCGTCGGTCATGAGGGGGATCCGCACGACGGCATAGCGGGGAGCTACGTCGGTCAAGAATTCATCAAGAGCCCGCTGCCGAGCCATCCGCAAGAGCTCGCCCGGTGTCGGAAGGGTTTCCCGTCGGTCTGGACAGGCCCGTCGGGCAGCCGTTCCCTGGATGTCCCGGCTGTAGACGACCTGACCTGTAGCGACGTCGATCAGACGAGGGATGAAGACAAACGTCGCCTTCCGCTCGATGCAATAAACCGGGAAGGACTCATAGCGGACACACTTCTTCTCCTCCCACTGGACGCACTCCCGACGCTGTTCCGTATACGACTGGTCGTCCACGTCCGCAACGGTCACGGCTCCCGTGTAAAGGCCCTCGACGCCGAAACGCCGGGCCCACCGGGCTAATTCCCCAGGGTCACTGGGTAACTGGGCTGGGAGGCTTTCTGGGGCCCGGACCGAAAAGTAGGGACGTCCCTCGACCCAAAGGTCCTTCAAGCGGGTCTCAATCTCAGCGGCCAGTGCGTAGCCCTCGGGGCCGGCTATGGGCAGGACGGCCACGTTCCGGTATCGGACGGCCTCGAGATATCGGGCCGGCAAGAGGGCTTGCGTCGTTACGGCCGGCCCGGTACATCCGACGAGGCCCAGCAGACTGATGACACCGCCGATAGTCCGCCATGACTGGTGCCCGTATACGGCCATCGGAGGTCCCCATTGATATAATAATTTTTAATTAGTATTTGACACCGGGCAAAGGAGACGACAGCCCCCAAGCCTGATGGGATACCCGCCTCTCCGAAAGTCCAACCAGGTCCCACGACGGGTCTGGGGTTTATGACTAGCATACAGGGCGACTGTCCAAGATCCAAACGGCTTGGGAACGGAGGATCGACGCCGGCGTTCAGTCCCGAGCGGAGAGCGTCGGGTCGCAAAAGCCCCCCGGACACCTGACACTGCACGCCCCTGGACCGGGACCTCACCTTGCATCCTGTATCTTGCATCTTGTATCCTACATTTCCTATCCATCGGCTCAAGAAGGAATCCTTCTGTACCGTCCCCTCCAAGAGGGCGTCTCCTTTATCCTCATTTCTCCGAGGGTGTCTACCATGGACGTGGAAGCCAAGAAGCGAGCTCTCCGCATGATCACGTATGGCCTGTACGTCGTGACGGCGGCCGACGGCGACGAGGTCGCCGCCGGCACGGTCAACTGGCTGTCTCAGGCGTCTTTCGACCCCCCGTTAGTAATGGTCGGCATTAAGGTCGGTAGTCGTCTCCACGCCCTGATCGAGCGCACGGGCGCTTTCGCTGTCAACGTCTTAGCGGCCGACCAGAAGGCTATCGCGCAGGACTTCTTTCGTACCACGAAGGTAGAGGACGGTCGGCTCTCGGGCCATCCCGTCGAGCCGGGTCCCGCGACGGGCGCCCCCTTGCTGGTGGAGCTCCCGGCCTGGTGGGAGGCTCGAGTCGTCGACAAGGTCGCCCGCGGGGATCACACGGTCTATGTCGCCGAGGTCGTCGAGGCGGGCGTGCGCCGTCCGGATGCCCAGCCCCTCGTCATGTGGGACACGGGCTGGTACTACGGGGGATGACGAGACGGGCCATCCCCGAGCTGATCGACCCATACATAGAGGCCTCGAGGACCTAAGTCGAATGACGGACGCATGGGTCGACTGCCTCTCGTTTTCATCGCTTGAACCATATCGTCATAGGCCGTAGGAGGCATCGCTATGGAGACCGTACGTGTCCTTGGCTGGGCCGGGAGCCTGCGTCGGGGTTCATACAACCGGGCCCTGCTTCGAGCCGCCCAAGAACTATTGCCGGACGGGATGACCCTGGAAGTCTTCGACTTACGGGACATCCCGCTCTATGACATGGACGTCGAACAGCAAGGCCTTCCCCCGCCCGTGGCGGCCCTCAAGACGGCCCTTCGGCAGTCCGATGCCCTGCTGATCGCCACCCCTGAACACAACTGGTCCGTCCCGGGTGTCCTCAAGAATGCCATCGACTGGGCGTCCCGACCCCCGGGGGACAACTCCTTTCAGGGCAAGCCCATCGCCCTCATGGGGGCGTCGACGGGCCTGTATGGGACGGTCCGGGCACAACTCCACCTGCGGCAAGTCTTAGCGTCGTTGGACGCCTACGTCCTGAATCGACCGCAGGTCCTTGTCGCCCGCGCCCAAGAGAAGTTCGATGCCGAGGGTCGCTTGATCGATGAGCCGACCCGGGCGCTTGTCCAAAACCTGCTGATCGCCTTACGGGACTGGACACTTCGGCTTCAGAGGAACCCCTGAAGGCCGACCGTAATTCTCCCCTTAAAGGAGAAGCATTTCATGCAAGGGATGAAGACAATCCTCGTTGAGCCTTGCCGCCCTAGCCCTGTTAAGGTCCGTTCAGAGCCAATCGCCTGGGGACCTCCGTTTCTTCCAAGAATATCGAGCCCTCCGAGCCTCCTTAGAGGCTTTCTGGCAACGGACGCCTCTCCTGCTGAATAACGTACGGTTCGTGCAAGGGGCTGAGAACAGATTTGGTATCTATGAACCCCGTCCCAGGGCCGCCTTCCAAGCCGGGGAACCGATTTACCTGCACCTGGAGCCCATCGGATACACACTCCAGAAGAATCCGGCCGGTTTTACGAGTTTGGCTTCACGGCCGATTTCGTCGTCAAAGACACTACCGGCAAGGCCCTGGGCGGTCAGACTGGATTCGCAGACCTGAGCTTTCAGTCCTGGAACTTCAACACGGAAATCGCCCTGACCTTCACTTATCAGTTTTCGGGTCTCAAGAAGGGTTCTTACAAGGTCGTCACCGTAGTCAAAGACAAGTTCTCTGGCAAGCAGGCGACCACCGAAAAGGAATTCACCATCCTGGGCGGACACCCGTTACGAACTTCCGACGGAGTTACCCGAAACAACCCTGCCCTAGGGCGGTGTTCCGCTGCTCGTCTTCACCGGCCGGCGATAGCCTGCCGGACTTGCGCCCAGACATGGGGGTCGATCTGGAATACGCCTGTACCGAGCATCCGTTCCCACAGGGTTCGGTACTGGGGCTCGCGGGCGACCAGGTCCTTCAGGAGCTGAATACCCGACTCGACGCGGCCATGCTCGATAAGGCGAACGGCGTGCCAGAAGCGCCATTCGGTCTTTTCCGGTGCCAGTGCAAGGGCCTGCTCAAAAGCCCGTTGGGCCCCTTCGATATCGCCCTGCGCCATCCGGCGACCGGCTTCAAACCAAAAAAGCTGGATGCCCTGCCAGATCCGATATAACCGGCGAAGCTCTGAGACGGGCTGGGGGTGGTCATCGACCCGCAGGTCCAAGACGACATTTCGCCAATCGGGCCCTTCCGGCCGGACCCGGACGATTTTCATGGCCGCCGACTGACGACACCGGAGGTCCCCGCCCTCGGCCTCGGCCGCCTCGAGGGCCGCCAGGAACCGCTCGGCCAGGGGCCCCTTCGTGCGCTCAAAGGCATCCCCCATCGCCTGCCACACCCGGTCATTCGCTAGAAGGTTCCCTTGGGCGGAGTACTCAGGTCCCGTTCGATGACCGGCCGCCGGGGTCGCCCGTTTGCCCGTGTGGACGGCGATGCGGCCCTCGGTGTCGACGACGGCGACCTGCCGCAATTCCCGGTCATTGTCAGCTCCCAAGAGGGCTTCGAGGGCCTGCGGGGCTGTCTTGCCGCCCCGCAGGAGAGCCAGGCTCAGAGGCCCGTACGAGACGTCGACGTAGGCTTGGGTCGCCACGGCACCGACACCCGGCTCCACCCAGATGACCGTCGGGCCGACGACGAAATAGCAGGATTGGACAGCTACACCCATCTCATTGGCCGCCTTGTCGATGGCCACGATGGAATAGGTCGCTACGGGCTCAGCCCATCCCCCGGCGGGGGCGCTTCGGGCCAGAGCTGACAGGAGAAGTCCCCCGAGGGTTAGAAGGAGTTTCCGACCGCGCGTGTGATGCATGCTCGTCCTCCGGGCAGGCGAGGATTCAGACGGGCGGGTAGTAAAGCCCGCCCGTCTATCTGAAGGATTGGGGTTTAGAACTGAAGGCGTCCGCCGATCCGGAAAATCCGGGGGGCGATGATCTGAAGGGGCGTGCCGTAGCCCGGTCCTGTCAGCTCGACAGTGTTCAGGACGACACTGGAGTTCGCCAAGTTGTAACCGTCCAGCATGAGCTCCAGGGACCGCCGGCCGGGGAGCCGAAAGATCTTCGAGAGGCGCAGGTCCAGTGTGAAGACGGTGTCATACCGGTCCTCACCTGGTCGGACAGCAAACACGGTTACGGGTCCTTGGGTTAGGTCGACCGTCAAGAGACGGTTCCGGGGTTGACCCGACTGAATCCGCAGGTTACCGGCCAGGTTGACGTCCCGGGGGAGCAGATAGCTTGCCGACAACTTGAAGATGACAGGCCGGTCCCAGTAGGGCTGGCCCTTGGCGTTGACGAGGTTGTTGGGGTCGATGGCCATAGGCCCGATACCGAAGATGTCGAAGCTCGACCCCGGGGCGACCCGGTTCGACGTCGTGCGGGAAAGCGTCAGGGAAGCCAACATCTGCCACCGGCGGGAGAAGCGCTTTTCGACAGTGACGTCCAGACCCCGGTAATTCTGGTCCATTTCCTTAGCGTTACGGACGACGAATCGGTCCTGACCGATGGTCGCCGGGTCTTGGTCATAGACCGTAATCGGGTTCCCCGTGACCGGGTCCGTCACCGTCGTCGGGACCCAGCGAACGCCGACGTTCTCGATCCCCAGGAGTCGCCGTTCCTGCCGGTACGTGAACGTGAAACTCACCCGGAGGTCCTCGATGAGCTCTCGGTCGAAACCGACGACGAGTTCATTTGTATACGGCTGTTTGAGGTCCGGCGCCAGGCTCGTCAGGACCCCACCAAAGGCAGAGAGCAGGGGACCTTCCTCACCTTTCTGGAATTTCTTGTCTCTATTTAGGTCGAGCCAGACGCGAAGTTCGCCGCCCAGCGAGTTTGGGTTTACAGGGTCCGTATCAGCCGTGCTGATTTGATAGTAGTAACGGGCCAGGTTCAA
>JANXAA010000142.1 GCA_025061865.1 Acidobacteriota bacterium
CTCTGGGCTGGTCGGTTGTGATTCAACTGGACGTGGTCTTGTACTACTGGCTGATCGGGCAGGCTTTCCAGGTACCGACCTCGTTTCTCGAGTTTGCGGTCTTGGTCCCGCTGGTGCAAGTCGCCAGTTTGGTTCCTATCAGTTTATGGGGCCTGGGCCTTCGAGAAGCCGTGTTCTTTCAGGTGGCGCCCTTCTTTGGGATGTTGTCAGAACAGGGCTTTATCGTGTCCCTGGTGGCGTCCGTGATGGGGATGTTGTTCAATATGCTGGGCTTGCCGATGGCCCTGGGGTCCTATCCGTCGGCGGGAGCCCTTCAGGCGGTGGACGCCCGCCCGTCCCCGTCTCTGGGCCCTTGAGGCGCCTGAAAAAAGGGACAGCGTGATGGAGTAACCCAATGAGTCCGGGGTCTATGGTCTTTTACACCGCTTGGCATCCAAGGCGGGGTGGACCTTCTTCGTCAGCGCAAGACGGGGTTTGTATCCTACCTTGGAAGTAGAGCCATGCCGCTGTATGTATATCGATGCGATAGTTGTGGTCATGAAGTCGAACGCCTCCAGCGATTTTCCGACCCGCCCCTGACGACCTGTGGACGGTGTGGGGGACCCCTGGAGAAGGTCTTGTTCCCACCGGGTCTGCAATTCAAGGGGACCGGATGGTACGTCACTGACTACGCCCGTCGGGGCGCATCGGAGTCGGGGCCCTCCAAGTCTGAAACGGATGAGACCCCCTGAGTCTCGTCGACCAGCAAAGGGTACCGTCTCCCCGGAACTGGTCGGGTGGGTCCGTTTTACGGACTTCGGGAGGCCGGGTGTCGCTGACGGATATACCGGTCAGCGCACTCCTGACTACAGAAGTAGAGATTTTCTTTCGGCCCGGCAGCCTGGACCGCTCGAGAAAGAGGTACATACGTCCCACACATGGGGTCTTGGACGAGTACATCCGGTGGCTGAGTCGCCCGCCGGACGGGTCCCCGAGGCGATTGCACCCATGCACGAATCCACCGCCACACGAGGATTGCTACGAGGACCCAAAACAACCAACGGGCGACGCGTGCGAGCCAGTTCCACATCGGGCTCGGGACCGAGGCGTACCATTTAAGAAGATGGGGTCTGTCCCGCCGGCTGCTTGATCTGCTGGAGCATTTGGCGGACGAAGTCAGCCATCGGATACTGGGGATGCTTTTGCAGAAGCCGCTCCCATACCTGGGTGGCGGCAGCTCGGTCTCTATGGTACATCCCCAGGACGGAACCCTTTAGGAAAAGAGCGTCCGCATGGTCCGGCGCCAACTGAAGGGCCCGGTCAGCCATCCGCTCAGCCTCTTCAAAGCGATTGCTATTCAAGTAAAAGAGGCCCACCTCGGCGTATACGTCCGGGTCATCGGGCCGGATCGCCGTGACCCTTCCGTAGGCTTCCTGAGCCTTGTCCACTTGCTGGGCGACCGTATACAAACGGGCCAGGACCCGCCAAGCCTGCCAATCCTGGGGGTCCTGCTGGACTCGGTTCAACTGAGTCTGAAGCTCCTTCTGCCACTCGGGGTCGCGGGTCCAGTCTTTGTCGATCGGCGGATGGTCCGGCGGCAATTCCGACATCCCCGGCGAGGTTGACCCCCGGCCTGGGGCGTTGGCCATCCCCGGTGCCATCTGCTGGCTCATCTGGCCCGGCGAGGGCCGGTCGACTCGCTGGCGTCCCCCAGCGATAACCCATCCGAGGACAAAGCCAAACGCTAAGCTGGCGACGATCAAAGCCCACGCTGTTCGTTTCGACATAGTCACCTTCCTCAGGGACTGGGCAGATAGGCCGGTCGGCCCATGGGCAAATAGGTAAGTAAATAGGACAGGAGTGAACCTTCAAACCGGGCGTAACTCCTACCTTTTTCTTATCTGCCCATCTGCCTCAATGCCTATCCGCTCCTTAATCATGCACATGGCCGATGCGTATGATATGGCGCTTATTGATGAACCAGACCCACGGTTGATGTTGATCGATGACGGGAATGAAGCGATGGGGCATGTTCAGAAAATCTTGGACCCGGGAAAAGCCTTCCCGCTGGTAAACGACGACCACGTAACCGGCCAGGGACGTCTCGGCATAAAGCTCCATGCGGACCCGCTCCCGACGGTCCCAGGGCGTATGTTTCTCTAGGTCGGCGATACTGTCAAAGCTCCAGCGGACTCGGCAGAGCGCCTGTTTATTGACGATCCAGACAAATGGCGGGTCAGACGTCGCGACGGGCAAGAATTCCCGGTCGTCATTGAGAAGCGTGAGGACGTTCTCCAGGGTCACGATCTGACCGACCGTATCGGGAAGAAACAGACGACCGGTCCACTGCCGGTAGCCCAAATCGAAGAGGAGTTCGACCGTGGGACGGGCATTCATAAGCATTCTCCCCTCGCCGTCCATGAAGTGAGGCCATGAGGGATTGGTTCAGCCGTCCTTGAGGGCTCGTCTTCCAGTCCGTCCGAGACGAAGGGCCTCATGGCTAAGAACCCATCAGAAAAGTATGGACCATTTCCGAGATAGGTCAAGGCCTATATATGCCCAAGAGGGACAGTGAGGCAATAAGATGGAGCGCCACCATGGCTGGCGGCGTCCGAGCGCCGGCGGTGATGCGGGTGTCCAAGAAACCGGCTGGTGCCACCTCTTAAGCCCTCCGGGGAAAGACGTTCCACGGCCGGTCCCTCGCCCCTCAGACAGGAGAGGGGGATCCCTCCCCAATTGACGCGGCGGAATGTATCCTTTTACCAAGACGTTTTCGTCGGGGAAGGCTGGGAAGGGCCGAGTCCCTGCCGCCGACTCCGGATCCCTAAGCACTCAACGCTTAGTACTTGACACCGACTGAGCTCTAATTCCGCCGAGGAGGTCCGTCCGTGAAGTACATCATCGTCCTGGTGATCGGAACGGCCGCCGGTCTGTTGTCCGGGATGTTCGGCATCGGCGGCGGGATCCTCATCGTCCCGATGCTCATGTACGCCCTCAAGTGTTCGCCCCACGCGGCGGTCGGGACGTCCCTAGCTGCCATGCTTCTGCCCGTGGGCCTGCTGGGCGCCGTCCAGTACTATCGTAACGGCTACATTCACGTCCCCTATGCCGTCTTACTGGCCATGGGTCTCTTCCTGGGTGCCTACCTGGGTGCCCGTCTGTCGATTTCTCTGCATGGGACCGCCTTGGAACGGATGTTCGGGGGCCTCCTCATCGCCGCCGGCCTCTGGATCGTGTTCCATAGATAAGCGGACTGTCTTAGGTAGATGGGGACCCTGGGGTGGCCAGAGGGGGAGAAGGGAAAACCTTGAGCCTGCGGATACCGAAGGCCTCGACCCCGGCCTGTACCCCGGTCCATACCCGGATCCGGGGGAGCTCCCCATTTAGGTATTCCGCCCCATCTGCCCACCTGTCCATCTGCCGACTGTATAGCCCGTTCGACACCGTGTCGATTCCCCTAAACATCCAGTCTTGACCCGGTGACATAGACGGTCCCCGATTTTTCACGTAGGACGGGCCTCTCCGGGACAACGGCACGGGCCTTGCTCAAGAGACGGGGCCGGAAACGGACCCGTTTCCGAGCCTCAATGCCGGAGAAGTCTGCGATGTATCAACCGACCCCCACGCGTTCCGTGGTCCTGTGGGGCCTACTCTTGAGTCTGGCCGTCATTCTCGGGCATCTCTCGGCGCCCGCTGGATGGACTCAAGCGAACCCACCGTCGGCAGAGACCCAGCTCGTGAATATTAACAAGGCCAACGTGCAGGAGCTGACGAGCCTCCCAGGCATCGGACCCAAGATCGCCCAGCGCATCGTCGAGTACCGGACCCAGCATGGGCCTTTTAAACGGAAGGAGGAACTCCTGAACGTGCAGGGCATCGGACCCAAGAAGTTCGAACGTCTCAAGGACCGGATCACCCTGTAATGACTCAGGGTTTCACCGGCTGTCCGGGGGGACGGTCCATCCGGTCCCTCCGGCGGTCTATATCGGGCAGGCCGATGGGAGGGATACCGACGGGGGATCCCTCGATCCAGGTGGGGCCCGTCATGGCGGAACAGAACAGCCCATCGGTCTAACAGAAACGGCCTCCCCGCCGGTGGGGCAGCGGGGCCTCGTCTGGGGCGGATAGTTCAGGCCGAGGCCTGGGCCTTCGGTATCCGCAGGCTCAAGGTTTTTCCCGTCTCCCCTCTCCGGCCACCTTAGGGCCTCCATCTGCCCACCCGCCGATTGCCCAAGACTCGGCTACCCTTGCAAGACCCGCCAGTCCAGTCCGTTCAAAAAGTGGGCGAAGGCCTTCCATCGGAGGGAGCGGGTCAGGTGCCGGAGCCGCTCGGGCGGGCTCAACAGGCGGTAAAAACGGGATTGGCCCCACAGGCGCTCTAAGTCAGACCGCCATTGGCGTAAGGCCCACCGGACCGACGCAGTCGGTGGGTTCCACACAGCGTCGTACAGAGCCCCGGCGGCTAAGACCGTCTGGACGGCATCGACGTGGAGGACACGCCAGTGATTGGCGTGAGCGACGGCATAACTCCATATCCGGCCGTGTACGTACCCGAAGCAGTGCAGGACGACCCAGCCCTCATCGGACGGCACGACGGGTACGACATGAGCCGGCAGGCCCGGCCAGAGGCAGGGGCGAAGTTCTGAGCCGACCCGATAATTCCAGTATACGGGCGGTGACGCTGGAAACGAGGCCGCTACCGAATCAGCCGCTCCGAATCGAGGTCGGACGATGACTGTCGATCCCCGGACCTGCTCGACCCGATATGTACGGCCGCCGATCGTCAAAGTCGACCCCGGGAGCACGGCGGAGTCCCAGAAGACCTCACCGACGACGTGACCCTCGCTGTCGATGACGGTGGCTGTCGAGTCAGCGAAGTCTCCGATTAAGGAATGGAGCCAGCCCCGTTCGAAGGCGGCCATGAGGCGAGGTCCCGGCCGGTAGAGGCCCTGCGAGACGGTCAGCCAGCCCTGTCGGAGGAGTCGTTGGAGCCATCCTTCGAGGTCGACTCGGAGGCCCATCCCGTGGATCAGCTCTTGGAGCGGCGCCCGGGAGGCGCCGGGGTCCCGCTTCTGGACGATGTAGGAGAGGAGCTGCTGGAGGCCCGCCGTCAGAGAGGGAACGTAGGCTCGGGTTTCCATCTGACCCCTTTTGGCCATCGCAAAGAAGGTCTCGACGAGAGCCCGTTCCACGTCATTCCGGTAAAAGGCCAGGGCCCGGATGAGGTCGGCCCGGCGATTACTCCGACCCAGGCGTTGGAGGAAGGAAGCGAAGGTCGGCGGTGGACTGGCCAGGACGACGGCATCGATGTCCCCGATATCAATGCCCAACTCCAGGGTCGTCGTCGCCACGCAGATGGCCGTCTCGCTGGTCCGAAAGGCGGTCTCCACGCCCAGGCGGGACCGGCGCGGCAGTCGACCGTGGTGGATGAAGACCTGGTGCGAATAGGGCCAGGCTTGCTTCAAGGCAGTCCCCATCTTTTCCGCCGCCGGCTTCGTATTGACAAACACGAGGGCCTTTTGCATGTCACGGTCTCGAAGCCATTGGACGATCGTCTGAGCGGCCTGCCGTTCGTCGGTCCAGACCTCGAAAGTCGGCGTCTCGAAGCCCCGAGGGGCAGGATCCCGGACGACCCAGAAGTCGGCCCCCAGGTAATGACGCCCGATCCGACGAGGGGCGTCCAGGGTCGCCGACAGCACGTAGCCCCGAAGTCGTCGGCCGGTCGTCCGCTGGACGATGCGGCGCAGACGGTAGATGAGGCCTCGGAGCTGGTCGCCTCGATCCGTCCCATGGACCAAGTGGACTTCATCCAGGATAAAGGCCCGGACGGAGGTCAAGGCCTGGGGAAACCGACATAGGAGGGAATCCAAAGACTCGGGCGTCGTCAAGATGACCGTCGGCCATCGGGTCCCCGAGACTTCCCGGTAGTCCTCGGTCCGGCGCCCGACGGAGACCCGGAGCCAGGTCGGCAGGGGTTCCAACCGACGGTCCATGTCGTTAACGAGGGCTCGGGT
>JANXAA010000143.1:0-3076 GCA_025061865.1 Acidobacteriota bacterium
TTTCCTGAGGCCCCTGTTAGCGCTGACACTCGGGCAGCCGTAGAAGCCCTCGCCGAGGCCCTCGCCCGGGCTGGGGCCCGGGTCGAGCGGACCCGACCGTCGGAATTGGACGTCCGAGCGGCCTGGGAGGCGTGGGGCTTCATCGTCGGTGCCGAAATCGGTTCGACCACACCGGCGCTCCTGCGGCGTCTCCTCCGGATTCAATTTCTTCTTGGGTCTCGCGGGTCCCCGATGGTTCGGGCAGCCGTGTGGGGAGCCGGCCTCCGCATGAACCGCTACGTCGAGGCCCTCACCCGTCGGGATCGTCTTATCGGGGTCATCGAACGATTCTTGTCCGATTGGGATGCCTGGATTTGTCCGGTCGCTCTGCGGCCGGCTTTTCCCCACTGGAAGACGGGCCGACCCATCCCGGTCGACGGCCGTCCGGTTCCCTATTGGATTGTCGGGACAGGCTACACGTGTATCTTTAACCTAACGGGGCATCCCGTCGTCGTCGTTCCCGTCGGACGGTCATCAGAAGGTCTCCCCATCGGCGTCCAAGTCGTCGGCCACCGGTGGGGTGACCTTCGTTTGCTGGGAATTGCCGAGCGGATCGCCGAGGTCGTCGGCCCCTTGCCGCCCCCGCCGGGATATGCGCTATGAGTCCCAGAAACTTAAAAGGCGACACCCAGTCTGTCAGAGCATCACCTGTGATGGCGGCGTTCCCCTGTCCGGACGCCGTCGCGGCGTCGATGAGAAGAATTTACCCCAATCGGATGGAGGCTTACCGAGAGGCTCTTCAGAGATACGGGGCCTCTAAGGACGGGGGCTACGTGGCGATTTCGGAAAGCTGTATAAGCTCCTCCCTATCACTGCTATCACCGCGCCTGACTGGATGCCGTGAAAATCCCTCGAGAAGTCTTCAAAATGGCTGAGACCTTCCTCCGTCGCCTCGATATCGGACACTGAACCATGACCGCCAAGCCCTGGTATGCTTCCGTGACGGACTTGGACCTCCGGGCCTTCGAGGCCATCGTCGGTCCGGCCTATGTACGGACTGACCCCTTATCGCTCGACAAATACGGCCGGGATGAAACAGAAGACCTGGTGTTTCCCCCGGAAGTCGTCGTCTTCCCGGGCTCGGCCGAGGAAGTACAGGCTGTCGTCCGGTACTGCTACCGCCGGCGTATTCCCGTCACACCCCGGGCCGGCGGGACGGGCCTGAGTGGCGGCGCCTTGCCTGTCTTGGGTGGTGTCGTCCTGTCCGTCGAGCGGATGAATCGCATCCTGGAGATCGACGACGTCAATATGATGGCTGTCGTCGAGCCGGGTGTCGTCACGGCCGACCTCCAGCAGGCCGTCGAAGAGCGGGGCCTCTTCTATCCGCCCGACCCGGCATCCCGCTTCGTGTGTTGCATCGGGGGCAACGTCGCCGAGAACGCCGGGGGCCCCCGGGCCTTGAAGTACGGCGTCACGCGGGATTACGTCTACGGCCTCGACGTCGTTCTGCCGAACGGGCGACGTCTCCGGACCGGCGGTAAGTTATACAAGGACGTGGCTGGCTATGACTTGACCCGACTTTTCGTCGGTTCCGAGGGAACGCTCGGCGTCTTCACTCGCATCATCCTGCGGCTCATCCCCAAGCCGGCTGTTCAGTGGACTCTTCTGGTACCTTTTGACGCTTGGGACGGAGCCTTCCGAGCCCTTCGGGGTATCTTTGAGGCCCGCCTCCTGCCGGCGGCCGTCGAATTTATGGATCGCGAGGCCGTCGTCATCACGGCCGCGCGCACGCAGAGGCCCTTCCCTCACACGGACGCGGCGGCCCTCCTTCTTATCCAACTGGATGGGGACGACCCGGCCGTCGTCGAGGGGCAGGCCCTGCGGGTCGGTGAAGTTTGCGAACGGGCCGGTGCCCGAGACGTACAGGTCGCCGACACACCAGCCCGTCAGGAGGAGCTCTGGGCCTTCCGGCGGGCAGTGGGCGAGGCCGTCAAGAAGACCTCGGTTTATAAAGAAGAGGATACCGTCGTCCCCCGGGACCGCTTACCGGACCTCCTGACGACGGTCCGGGGCCTGGCCCAACGATACGGCTTCCGGGCCGTTTGCTACGGCCACGCCGGAGACGGCAACATCCACGTGAACATCTTGAAGATGGGCCTCACCGAGAGGACTTGGCGGGAAATCCTGCCCCATGCTACTAAGGAGCTATTCGAAGCCGTCGTCGCCCTGGGCGGGACGATCACGGGCGAACATGGCGTCGGCTGGGTCCAGCGGCCGTACTTGCCCATCGCCCTGCCGTCCGAAAGTCTCCGCCTACAACGGCGGCTCAAGCGCCTCTTCGACCCTCGGGGTATCATGAACCCCGGAAAGGTCTTTCCGTGATTCGGCACTGGAGGTTGGGTGTCCGGTATTAAAGACGATTGGGGCGCACGGGCCCTCCACACCCCTATAGCCACGATCGGGCTTCATACCCCTGAAGGAGAGTAGGGCTCTACTCTACAAACGGTCAGACGCCTGATTCCAGACTTACCCATTGTGCCCCCCTAAACTTTCAGGGCGACAAAGCGGTGGTGAGTGCCAAGGGTCCGAGCCTTGCAGGGCAGGGCCGACGGGTGTAAGCTGGAAAGAGCCGATGGGGGAGTGAGGTCCCGTATGGACCGGAAGTTCATCTTCGTCACGGGCGGCGTCCTGTCGTCCCTGGGGAAGGGTATCTCGGCGGCCTCCATCGGCCTCCTGATGGAGCGCCGGGGTTTCCGGGTCAACTTCATCAAGTTTGACCCTTACATCAACGTCGACCCCGGGACGATGAACCCCTATCAACACGGTGAGGTCTACGTCACCGAGGACGGGGCCGAGACGGACCTCGACCTTGGGCACTACGAACGCTTTACGTCCATCCAGACGAGCCGGGCTAACAACTACACGACGGGCCAGATTTATGCGGCCGTTATCGACAAGGAGCGTCGGGGCGAGTATCTCGGCAA
Organism: Acidobacteriota bacterium; assembly: GCA_025061865.1. Lineage (GTDB taxonomy): Bacteria > Acidobacteriota > HRBIN11 > HRBIN11 > HRBIN11 > HRBIN11. Next base: position 2,964 of record JANXAA010000143.1, read on the forward strand.
GACCGTCCAGGTCATCCCCCACATCACCGATGAGATCAAGTCCTGCATCCGGAAAGCCGCCAAGGGATCGGACGTCGTCATCGTCGAGATCGGCGGGACGGTCGGCGACATCG
>JANXAA010000143.1:3086-5985 GCA_025061865.1 Acidobacteriota bacterium
CTGCCCTTCTTGGAAGCCGTCCGGCAGTTCCGGCTTGAGGTCGGTCGGACGAACGCCGCCTTCGTCCACGTCACGCTGGTGCCGTATATCCCAGCGGCCCGGGAGTTGAAGACGAAGCCGACCCAGCACAGCGTCAAGGAGCTCCGAGCCATCGGGATCAGCCCGGACGTCCTCCTCTGTCGGACGGACCGGTTCTTGCCGCCAGAGATCAAGGAAAAGATCTCGCTATTTACGAACGTCGAGCCCGAAGCCGTCATCACGGCCAAGGACGTCGAGTTCGTCTACGAGGTGCCCCTCGTGTTCCACCACGAGGGCCTCGACCACTACCTCGTCAAGATTCTGCACATGCCCCACACAGAGATGGACCTCAGCGACTGGGAGCTCCTGGTCTATCGGCTAAAGCACCCGAAGGACGAGGTCACCATTCACGTCGTCGGCAAGTACGTGACGTACCAAGACGCTTACAAGAGTCTCATTGAGGCCCTGACGCACGGTGGGGTCGCCAATGACTTACGGGTCCGACTCCATTGGGTCGAGGCCGAGACCCTGGAGGGCGGTGACCTGAGTGCCCTCGAGGGGGCCGATGGCATCCTTGTCCCGGGCGGTTTCGGCCGGCGGGGCATCGAGGGCATGATCCGGGCCATCGAGTACGCCCGGACGAGGAAGATCCCGTTTTTCGGCATCTGCCTCGGGATGCAGTGCGCGACCATCGAGTTTGTCCGGCACGTCTGCCATCGGCCGGACGCCAACAGCACCGAATTCGACCCCGACACGCCGACGAAGGTCTTCGTCTTGCTGCGGGACCTCGTCGGCGTCGAGTATATGGGCGGGACGATGCGACTCGGGGCCTACCCCTGCGACTTGGCGCCGGGGTCCCTGGCCTACCGGATTTACGGGGTCGAGCGGATCTCCGAACGGCACCGCCACCGCTACGAGTTCAACACGGAGCTCCGGACACTTGTCGAGACCCATGGTCTTGAGATCACGGGGATCTCGCCGGACGGACGGTTTGTCGAGATCGTCGAGCTCCCGGACCATCCGTGGTTCCTCGGTTGTCAGTTCCACCCTGAGTTCAAGTCCCGGCCGTTGAAGCCCCATCCCCTGTTTGTCGATTTCATCCGGGCCGCCTACGCGCACAAGCGTCAGCGCTTGGGCCTGAAGGCGGCTGAGGTCCCTCATGTCGTCCCTCTGGTCCAGTCTGCGGGATGACCGGGCCCCATTCTTTCTCTTAGCCGGCCCGTGTGTCATCGAGTCGCTCGATCACTGTCTCTTCATGGCCGAGGCCATCACCGGCGTGGCCCGCCGGCTGGGGGTCCCCTACGTCTTTAAGGCTTCCTTTGATAAGGCGAATCGGACCTCGATCCGGTCCTTCCGGGGACCGGGCCTGCGGGAAGGCTTGGCCGTCTTAGCGGAGGTCAAGCGGCGGGTCGGCGTGCCCGTCGTGACGGACATCCATGAGGCCTGGCAGGCCGAGCCGGTCGCCGAGGTCGCCGACGTCCTGCAGATTCCGGCCTTTCTATGCCGGCAGACGGACCTCATCGTAGCGGCCGCCCGAACGGGCCGGGTCGTCAACCTCAAGAAGGGCCAATTCATGGCACCGGAGGATATGCTCCACGCCGTCGAGAAAGTCCGCTCGACGGGCAACGAGCAGGTGATGGTCACTGAGCGGGGGACGACCTTTGGATACCACGACCTCGTCGTGGACTTCCGGAGCCTCGTGGTGTTACGCCGGAGCGGGGTCGTGACGGTCTACGACGCCACCCATAGCCTGCAGCGACCCGGGGGGGCCGGCGACCGTTCGGGCGGCCTGCGGGACCTGATCGCGCCCCTGGCTCGGGCGGCCGTGGCCGTCGGTATCGATGGTCTCTTCATGGAGGTCCACGATCGACCCGACCAAGCTTTGTCGGACGCCGCCACCCAGTTCCCCCTGGACCGACTCGAGGGCCTGCTGGGCGACCTAGTCCGCATTGCCCAAATCCGCCCGAGTATTTAGGTGACTGGGAACTGGATCCGGGGTATTGGGGGTCTGGCGGCCGGGTCAGGCTTTTTCCCGACGCCTTACCCTGGCTTCTGAAAGGAATGATATGCCTAGACTCCGTGCCTTTTCCCCTAAGGGGAGAGGGCGGGCGACCCCGTTACGGGACTAGCCCCGTGCCTTGTTATGGACGAATTACAGATAGCCAGCGGATGGCCCGGTCTCGCGCCCGTCGGGTCCATTCGTCCGTGTCCCCGGCGGTGTGCTTTATGAAGGCCTGTAAGTCCGCCGTCATCGCTTGCCGGACCCGCTCGGCGTGGTCGGCGTCGGCGGCCTGATTCGCCTGGAGCTTCCTGGGCCCCTCGTGGCCGCCCTCCGAGATGTACCAGTCCTTAAAGCCGCCCCGGAACCCGCCCATGTAGGTCCAAAAGCCGATGGGCGTGGTCACGGGCGGGCACCCCCGCTGAAGGCTCATCAGCGTCTCGTGATGTCCCGGACTTTCGTATTCGATGGCGACGTGGCCATAGGGCGGGATTAGGGTAGCCCAGATCTGAAACAATCGAATCGCTGTGTCATCGTCGACAACCCACGTCTGACTACACGCCGGGCAGGCCGTCCGTAGATGGAAGGCCATGTCGGCCCACGGGGCAACGCCGCGACCGCCGTAGCTGTAAATACCCCACAACAGAGGCGGCTCGGCCGGCGGATGGTCCTCGTGCGTCCATTGGATACGGAAGCCTCGCCAACCGGACAGGCGGAGGGGCTTCCAGTCCGTCAGGACCAGCCGGACGACGCCCTCGGCATTCGGCACTGTGAACGTCAGACCTTCAAAGGGAGCAAGGGGCGTTTCCATACCACTCGGCATCGGGATGCAGATTGGGTCCCGGGAAAAGGCTTGTCTCGACCGTCGGTATTGCCCCACCT
>JANXAA010000144.1 GCA_025061865.1 Acidobacteriota bacterium
CGCTGCAGGGTGAGGTCCGCTGGCTGGCCTGTCGGGAAATCTGTGTCCCCGGGCGTCAGAAAGTGCAACTGAGTGTGAAAGTTGGACAAAGGCCAGAAGCCTCCGCCTATGCGGAGACCTTCCGGCGTTTCGAAGCCCTGGCGCCCCTGCGGCCCTCGGTCTTATCGGGATGGCAATTCCAAGTCAAGGCTCTGGCCTCCCACGTTCGCCTCCTAGAAGTACGGCCTCCGAGGGGCGAGACGGTCATGGGTCTCGAATGGTTCCCAGAAGACCCGCGACTCCGGGTCACGGGTCAGACGACCGAGTTAGGCGCAGTGTCTCGTCTACGGATCGTCCTGGAGAGTCTTGGAGACGGTCCGACGACGGGGTCCGGTGTCTTGCAGGTCCAGACCCCGGGGCGGGTCTTCTACGTTCAATTTCCATGAAAGGACTAGACCACGGGGTCCTTATCTTTTGCCTGAAGGAGGGCGCCTATGCGGATCTTGTGCAGTGCCGGACTCGCTCTGATGCTTCTGGCACCGGCTTGGGCGGGGGTCCAGGTCGGGGGCCCGGCACCGGATTTTACCCTGCCTGATGAGAATGGCACCCGGCATAAACTTAGTCAGTATCGAGGTCGGATCGTTGTCCTGGAATGGACGAACCCGCAATGCCCCTTCGTCCAGGAGCATTACCAGAACAAGACGATGATCCGACTCTACGAAAGGTACCGGTCGCAGGATGTCGTCTGGCTGGCCGTCAACAGCTCGCACTTCAACAAGCCGGCCGACACACGCCGATGGGCTCAAGAGAACGGCATCCCGTACCCGACTCTCCAAGACCCCGAGGGCACCGTGGGGCGTCTCTATGGGGCCCAAACGACACCTCACATGTTTGTCATCGACCGAAACGGGACCCTCGTGTACCGGGGGGCTATCGACAATGCGTACGACCCGGACCGGGACCAGGCCGGGCCGGTCAACTATGTAGAACAGGTCTTAGACGCCTTGCTCCGGGGGGAGCGCCCGCCGGTGCGAGAGACGAAGCCGTACGGCTGCACGGTCAAGTACAAGCCGTCTGCTACCTCGTGACGGCCTTTGTCCCTGGGAAGCCCAGGCGTCCTTCGCTCTGTGGGTATACAGGTCCCGAAAGGACAATGGCTCTATGGATGATTCGTGTCGGCCTAGCGATGACTTTCCTTACCCCGTCAGTCTCTACACTCCAGGCCGACGAGTCCCGCCGAGCAGGGCCGACCGTCTCCGTGACGGAGGCCCAGGGACTCTATACTGTGTCGGCTCGCTTATGGGTCCCAGCGCCGCCGGCAGCCGTCTGGGGTGTCTTGACCGACTACGACCGCATCGCTGAGTTCACCCACGGTATTGAGGTGTCCCGCCTTATCGAACGGCAGTCGAACGTCTGCGTGGTCGAGCAGCAGGGACGGGGGATCCTGGGCATTGGGCTCCGAGTCCGGCTTCGGGTCGTCGAACAGCCGCCGGCTGAAATTCAATTTGAGGCTCTCGAGGGTGACTTTCAGGTTTATCGGGGTTCATTCCGACTCGAAGCCCGGGGCGGAGGCACGGAAGTCACCTACATGCTAGAAAGTCAGGGGAAGTTCTGGATTCCGTCTTGGCTCGGTCGGTCCCTGATACGAAGTCGGGTTCAGCGTATTCTGAAAGACATCGGAGCGGAAGTCCTTCGGCGTTATGCCGAGTCCTAAGGGGCAGTTTGTCAGATGCACGATGGAACCATGGGCTTCAGCCGTCCAGACTGGGTGCCTCCGGGTGAGACATCGTGTCGGTTAGTTGGGGTCGCTAAATGCAACGAAAGCCTTGGGCAATGGCGTGGACGATCTTGAGCCTGGGCGTCCTGGTGTATGTCGGGATCTTGCTTCTGTTCTGGGTTTTCCAAGACCGTCTCGTTTATTATCCGACCCGACTACTGGAGGGCACGCCCGACGAGGTAGGCCTGGCCTACGAGTCCATCGAATTCCTGGCGTCCGATGGTGTTCGGCTCCACGGCTGGTGGATTCCGGCGCCAAACTCTCAGAGTACCGTCTTATTCCTGCACGGTAATGGGGGCAATGTCTCCCACAGACTGGATAAAATCCGCATCCTGTATGACCTGGGCCTCAGCGTCTTCATTTTAGATTACCGGGGGTACGGTCAGAGCGAGGGTCGGCCCGACGAAGTCGGGACCTACCGGGACGCCGAGGCCGCTTGGTCGTATCTAACAGAGCGGCGGGGGATCCCACCGGGTCACATCATCCTTTACGGGGAATCCCTGGGCGGGGCCGTGGCCGCCTATTTAGCCCAGCGATTTCCGGCCCGAGCCCTGGTCCTCGAAGCGGCCTTCACGTCGATTCCTGAAATTGCCGCCCAGCTATATCCCTTCCTACCGGTCCGGTGGCTCGCCCGCTTTCGGTACGATACGCGGTCTTACCTCGAGAGGGTCTCGTGTCCGGTCTTGATCTTCCACAGTCGAGACGACGAAATCGTGGGCTTTTCCCATGCCCTCCGTCTGCAAGCGACCGGTCCGGCGCCCAAAGTTCTTGTCGAGCTGCGGGGAGGCCACAACGACGCCTTTCTCGTGGCACAGGACCGCTATGAAGCCGGCTGGCGAGATTTCTTGAGACAGCTCCGAATAACTTAGGAGGTCCCGGGTGCCGGGTCCCAGGGAAGAGAGACCAGTAGACCGCAGATCCCAAAGGCATCTGGATGGTCTGGTTGAACCCTTGGTCCTGGGGACGGCATGTTCCAGGCCGCTCGGACGAGTCAGTATCTGTAGAAGCTGCCCTCCCATTCCTCTTCTCAGAGGGAGAGGACTCAATGAGATCCCAGCGGGTCCTTTCTTCCTCGGGGAAAAGGCGTTAAATAGCCTGGGGTGCCTGCCCTTATCGTTCAAGGATCCGGACCCGCCGACCCTCGACGCGAAGTCGCCCTTCGAAGAACAGCCGAACAGCTTCTGGATAGGCCTCGTGTTCCTTCTCCAAGATACGGGCCGCCAGGGTCGCCTCCGTATCGTCCTCCCGGACGGGGACGGCCTTCTGGACGATGATGGGACCTGTGTCGACGCCTTCGTCGACGAAGTGGACCGTACAGCCAGAGACCTTCACGCCATACTCGAGGGCCTGCCGCTGGGCGTGGAGTCCCGGAAATGACGGGAGCAAGGCCGGATGGATATTCATGATCCGGTATCGGTAGGCTTGGACGAATCTCGGGCTTAAGATACGCATGAAGCCGGCCAGGCAGATGAGGTCCGGTGCTGCCTCGCGTACGGCTTCCAGGAGAGCCTCCTCAAAAGCCGCCCGGTCCGGGAATGCCCGAGCGGGCACGATGACGGTCGGGACGCCGTAGGCCTGCGCCCGCTGGAGGCCCTGGGCCGCCGGGTTGTCACTGATGACCCGGACGACTTGGGCCGGGATTTCCCCTGCGAGGCAGGCCTGAATAAGGCGCTCCATGTTGGTCCCGCGCCCCGAGATAAGGATGACGATCCGACCCATATCCGACGCCGGATCATTCATAGACGACCCCGCCCGAGCCAGACCCGATTTCCCCGATAGGATACACGGGTAGGCCAAGGTCCTCGACGGTCTGCCGGACGCTCGGCTCGTCTTCCGGCCGCACGATGACGACCATCCCGATGCCCATATTGAATGTGCGGAGCATCTCGTCCGTCGGGACGTCCCCGAGACGCTGAATCAACTCGAAAATCGACGGGACGGGCCACGTGCCGAGTCGGATCCGGGCGACCGTCCCTTCCGGGAGGCTTCGGGGGACGTTCTCGGTCAGGCCGCCGCCCGTGACGTGCGCCAGACCTCGGACGAGGCCCCGGTCGAGGAGAGGCTTCAGGTAGGGGAGATAGCAGCGGTGGGGCTGGAGAAGGGCATCGGCCAAGGTCATCTGACATGTCTCCAGCCATCGGTCGGGCGTCCAGCCGAGGCGCTCGAAGAAGAGCTTCCGAGCCAGGGTATAGCCGTTCGTGTGGAGACCCGTAGAGGGGAGGCCTAAGAGACGGTCGCCTGGCTGAATAGTCCGACCGTCCAGGGCGCGGCCGCCGTCGACGAGGCCGATCACGACGGCCACGATGTCCACGTCGTCCTCGGCATACACGTCGGGCATCTCAGCCGTCTCCCCACCGATGAGGACGACCCCGTGACGGGTGCACTCTTTGAGCATTCCCCGGACGATGGCCTCGACCCGCTCGGGCACGATACGGCCCATACCCAGGTAATCTAATGCCGCGACGGGATAAGCGCCCTGGACGAGGACATCGTTGATGCCGTGAGCGATCACGTCCTGACCGCAAACTTCCCAACGGCCGACCAGGGCGGCCACGCGGGTCTTGGTCCCTACGCCGTCGATGCTGGCTACCAGATGGGGCGCTGTCATTCCCTCGACCGCCAAGGGCAGGAGACCGCCGAACCGGCCGATGTTCTCCCGAAAGGCCGGCTGGTAGTATTCGAGAAGTCGCCGAATGCGACGGACGGCTTCATGCCCCCGGTCGATGTCGACGCCCGTGTCCCGATACCGCATGACGGCGCTTCCCCTTATCAGAGATACGTGCAAGAGGTGCCAGGTCCCAGTCAATAGATGGGCGGTGTTAGGTGCTGAGCGTTAGGTTTTCGGGATCAGGATTCCGGGATCTGACGTTTCCCAGGCCCCTGAGGCCTCGATCTGCGTCTCTAAAAAATCTACCCCTATCACCCAGCCCTTGAGGACCGCCACCGGCCATCATTCGACCGCCGTCCGCTCCAAAATGCGGACCTGCTTGATCTTTTGGTGGTCGGCCGGGATAGGGTAGTCCCTTGTATAGCAGGCCACGCAGAATTCCCGACCCGGGGAGTCGCCGACGCTCCGCAGGAGGGCTTCCAGGCTCAGGTAGGCCAGGGTGTCGGCCCCGATGAAGCGGGCGATGCCCGCTACGCCGTAATAGTTGGCGATCAGCTCCTCCTCAGACGGGGTGTCGATCCCGTAGTAGCAGGGACCGATGATGGGCGGGCAACTGATGCGTACGTGAATCTCTCGGGCACCGGCCTGGCGGAGCATTTGAACGATCTTGCGGCTGGTCGTGCCCCGTACGATGGAATCGTCGATAAGGACGACCCGTTTGCCGCTCACGACAGGGCGCACCGGGTTCAGTTTGACCTTGACGCCGAAGCTCCGGTTCGCCTGCGAGGGTTGGATGAAGGTACGACCCACGTAGTGGTTCCGGATAAGACCCAACTGGAAAGGCAAGCCCGAGGCCTCGGCATACCCGATAGCCGCGTGAACCCCTGAGTCCGGGACGGGCACGACGATGTCGGCATCCGCTGGGGCCTCCCGGGCCAGCCAACGGCCCATCTCGACGCGAGCCTCACTGACGGATCGTCCGAAGATGACGCTGTCGGGTCGGGAAAAATAGACCAACTCGAAGATACACTGGGCCCGGGCGGCAGACGGGAAGGGCTTTAGGGACTGGATGCCGTCCTCGTTGATGAGGATGACCTCGCCGGGCTGGACCTCCCGCTCGGGGACGGCGTCAATCAGGTCCAGGGCCGACGTCTCCGAGGCCAGGACCCAGGCGCCGTCTTTGCGGCCCAGCCAGAGGGGACGGAAGCCATGGGGGTCTCGAACGCCGATGAGTGTGTCCGGCATCAAAATGACCAACGTAAAGGCTCCCTTCAGTTGACTCAGGGCCCACAGGAGGGCATCCACGAGGTCCCACCGCCGAGAACGGGCGGCCAGGTGGAGGATGACCTCTGTGTCGGTCGTCGTGCTAAAGATGGCCCCGTCCCGCTCCAGGGATTCCCGCAAGGAGAAGGCGTTCACGATGTTGCCGTTGTGAGCGATGGCCAAGCTTCCCCAGGCCCGATGGGCGACCAGGGGCTGGGCATTGTGGAGAATGCTCCGGCCGGCCGTCGAGTACCGGACGTGGCCGATAGCCAGATGGCCAGGGAGCTTCTTCAGGATGTCCTGGGTAAATACGTCGCTGACGTACCCCATGCCTTTGTGTTCGAACAGCCG
>JANXAA010000145.1 GCA_025061865.1 Acidobacteriota bacterium
AAGGCGGTCAGTCAACCGGTGCTTGGGCGGTCGTACTTGAAAATGCCAGCCACCCGCCCATCCGCCGAAGGCCCGAAAGGCCGAGCGGCCGAGTCAGTGAATCCACTTCGGAAACTCGGAGAAGATGAGGTAGGCAAACCGGCTGATGTGGCTGGCCATCCAGTAGCCGGCCAGGTACAAGACACCGAATACAGCGACGATCTTGGCGGCCATACTCAGGGTCTGCTCCTGGATTTGCGTGAGGGCTTGCACGATCGCCAAGACCAAGCCGATGACGAGGGCAGCCAAGATCGGCGGTCCTGAGACCAGAACAGTCAGGATCAGAGCCTCCTGGGAAGCACTGATGAACACGTTTTCCATCGTAGCCTCCACTCCATAGGTCTCAGATGCCGGGTCCCAGGTGTCAGAAACGTACTGGAAGGCGTCAACACCCGCGACCTGGGACCCGAGACCTACCCCACATAGCCTTGAATCAGGCCCCGCACGAGTAAGTCCCACCCATCGACCATGATAAACAGCAAGAGCTTAAAGGGCAGGGACACCGTCACCGGCGACAGCATATGCATGCCCATGGCCAGCAGGATGTTAGAGACGACCATGTCGATGACCAGGAAGGGTAGAAAGATTAGGAATCCAATCATGAAAGCCTCGGCCAGCTCACTGACGGTAAAGGCTGGGATTAGGACGAGGAGGTCGTCGTCTTTCATCGTCTCCTTCCACTGGGGCGGCCCCATCCGGACAGCCATCTGGTAGAAGAGGGCTCGTTCCTTGGGATGAGCGTGCTTTTTCAGGAACGCCCGCAAGGGTTCTTTAACCTGATCAAAGACGTTCAAGATCATTTGGGCACCCGCCGGGGATATGACGTCCTGCGGGACGGACTGGGTGAGCATGGGCTGGAGGGCGTCGTAGACCTGCGCGCCGATAGGAGCCATGACGTAAACGGTCATGATGACCGCCAGCCCCAGGATGACGGGTGTCGGGGGAATTTGCTGAGTCCCTAGGGCATTCCGCAGGATAGAGAATACGACCGCGAACTTCACGAAAGAGGTCGTCATCATCAGCAGGAAGGGCGCCAGGGCCAGCAAGCTCAGCATGAGGACCGTCGTGACGGGGTTGCCCGCCCAGGCACCCGGCGGCGGTGGTGCAGCCAAAATCGTCGGATTCATGACCTATCTCACTCCTCCTTCTGGAACCCCGAAGATGCGACCTGCTCGAGTGCGGCCTCGAAGGACGGACCGGAAGTTTCCGGCCGGACGAAGAGGACCTGAACGCGGTCGGGGGAAGTTCCCAACAGGAGCCACGTCTGGTCCCACCGGACCAGGTAGAGGCGATGGTTCCGGTCCAGGGGATAGAACTCCTCCACGTGTAGGTGGCGAGTCCGCTGGCCCATCCGGTGGCGGAGAAGCCACGGGAGGCCCATCCGTAGGACGATGAACGCCACGAGGACGACCACCGCCAGGGCCAACAGACTCCGCAAGATCAGCCACGCTTCCTGGGCCGCATGCATCTCTTCCGTCCCCGTTCCGTAGGAGCGATACCGGACCGATACAGGATGCAAAATGAAATTGGGTGTTGGGCCGAGCATCATCTACAAACCCACACCCAGCACCCAACTTCATTTTGCACACCCGATGGGCACGTGGGGCAGCACCCCGATCTCACGGATTATCTCAAAGTGCCAGCCGCTATACCGGCGGCCTCCATCGTGGCGCCAGTGGCGTCGGAGACCACCGAGCGCCCGCAGTCGGGCAGACGTCCTACCACATGGGCATCAAACATGCGCATCGAGTCTGCCTCCTGCACGCTTCCGGTGGGATGGACCTATTGGAATTGCGTCAAGATTCGTAAAATCTCGATCCCCAGCTTACCGTCGACTACGACGACCCGACCCTCGGCCAAGACGCGACGTTGCAGGCCAGTCTCGACGACCAGCCGGATCGGGTCGTCCGGACCCCGTTGCAAAACCAAACAATAACCCGCCTGCCAGCGTTTCATCTCCCCCAGAGTCGTCGGGAATCGGTCGAGCTCGATGACGACCTGAAGCTCCAAGTCCTGGGGCGATAACGTCTCCGGCTCACCCGTCGGTTGTTCGATATCCGCCATGGGTCCGTCGTCTCCGGGCGTGCGGATCCATAATTTTTCAAGGGTCAGTTTAAGAGACCCCACCGCCCGGCGCAAACGCCCGGTGTGCCAGAGGCGGCCTGTGCGGACATAAACGGGTCCCACGTCGGCTTCCGCTTCGTCGGTCGCACCCCAGGCCGTCGGGAACCACGCGTCCGGCAGGAGGACATCGCCCGATTCGATGCGCCGCCAGTCGGTGACCCGCAGGCGGATCCAGCCGCCATAGACAGCTACGGGCCATACCCAGTCGTCCCATTCGGAGGGCCACGGCGACTCCGACGGCTCAACCCGGACCAGAATCGTCGAGGCGACCTTCAAGGGGGGACGGGAGAGCCACACGTCCATATACAGCCACTGTTCGTCGCCCACCACCAGGGCGTCGGCCGCCTCCGGCGTGGCCCAGCCGCTGACCTGGAAAGCCACGCCGGCCCGGTCCGTCAGCGCCGTGCTAATTTGGAAAGCGATGAACTGAGCGACGCCCTCCTCCATCGGGTTAGACGCCCAGTGATCATCCACGGGGACGCCCGTGACGTGGTCCCAGCAGGCCCGGATCCATAGGGCCGGGACCCGGACCCAGGCCGTCCATCCGTCCCACTGGACTCGAAGCCAGCGGTCGTCTGGATGGGCCAGCGCCTGGAAAGGCCGCGCCAGCTTCAGGGGCCGGAGGCCCGTACCCTGGACTTCCAAACGGGGCTTCTCGGGGGCCCTCAGCTCCATGCCGACATAAGTCAACTGGTACGAACCGACTTCGATGACGTCCCCCGGCTGAAGCGGCACAGGCTTGAGGGATTCCAGCCGCTGACCGCTCTTCTTCGTGCCGTTCGTGCTCCGCAAGTCCATCAGCCAGACACCGCCTCGCTCGACCTGGACCTCAGCATGTTCAGTCGAGACTGTCGGGGCCGGAAGCTGAAGATGGCAGGCCGCCCCCCGCCCGATACGGAAGGGGAACTTCTGAACCTCCAGGTTGTGTTCCGTTCCGTCCGCATCCGCCAGACGGAACCGGACGATCGCCCCTTCCGACAGGGGAACAGGCCACCAGGGAGCGACGGCCTCGGGGACCAGTCGAGCCAAGCGGGGGCCCCATGCCTGCAGACGGGCGACGGCTGGCGCCCAGCGATTCCGATACTCGATCTCCTGGGGGTCTCGGCGGAGAAGAACCGCCGACCATGAAGTCCGGGCCACGGATGCCTCTGCACGTAGCATGGCCGATGCTCCACCTCCCAGGGATACACAATACAAGTCGTAGATACTGGCTGACGAAAAATTGAGATCCCAGACCCTCGGTCCCGGTCCGCTTTCGAGGACTCGTCCGTCTCGTCCTAAGCCAGGGAAACTTGAACGGCCCTCCAAAACCTAAGGCGTAAAATCCGACGTCTAAGGTTCTTCGTTACAGGGTCTTGTAAACCGATATCCGGACTATCCCATATCCTCAGCCTGCATCCTTTATCGAGACTATTCATCGTCTTTGGTGGTCTCCTCAAGTGCCGACCGACCTTGCCGTTCCCGTTCTGAGCCACTCTGGAACTCCCGCTGAGACGCCCCTGGGGGCTCCCACCGGAATGTCGGCTGATCCGGAAGCCGCACGACGACCTCTTGAAGAGCCAGACCCCGGGCTTCCAATCGGCTGGTTAGGTCGGACATGTGGTCTGTCAATAGCTGCTGGGCCTCGACGGTCGTCGCCTGAAAGTCGATCCGAAGCTGACCCTCGGGAGTCCGATGGAGCTCGACCGTTATGGGACCCAGGTGACCCATATTGAGTTCCATATGGACTTCCGTAGCGCCGCTGGCGTACATGCGGACTTGGACTGCATCCACAATCCGGTCCACGATGCGCTGAATCAGGGCCGCCGCTTCGGGGGCCAGGCCCCGAGTCGAGGGCGCCTGGACTTCCGAGGTCATCATCAGGATTGGAGGGACCATGACATCGCCTGGCATGGGGCGGGACGACGGCACATCCGGGGCAGGCCCACCTCTCGGATTCGATCGGTCTTCAGAACCCCCGGCCTCACTGCCATGACCCCGGCCTTCGTGCCGCCGGGGGACGCCTTGGTCGGTCCCGCGAGCCGTGTCCGGGGCGTCGGTCGGTCTCTGGCTTCTTTCGGTCGACGGTTTCTTAGAGGTGCTCTCGGCCTCTGTCTTCTGACTAAGGACCTGATCAAACTCATCCCCTGGCCCGGCTGCCTGGGTCTCTTCTGTAGCGTGCGTCTGGGACGGTGTAGCCGGAGCCCTTGTGGAATCGACTCGTGTCATGACTTCCTCCCCAAGGCAGACGGCAAGCCCGCCGCCAGGCAAGTCCGCCTTACCCCTCGGTCCCCACCGACCTGCCTACTCCTCTTCTTCTGCTCTTTCGCGTACAAACCGGGCCGAAGCGATCTCTTCAGCCAACTTTTGCTCCTTAAGGGCCATTTCTCGTTTCCATTCAGCGAGCCACCGTTCGTAGTGCTTCTCGATAGCCTTTAGGGATTGGTCCGCCTCAATAAGCTGGGCCTTTGCCGTTTCGATCGCCTGCTCGGCTTGGCGGACTCGCGCCTGCTGGTCCGCAATGGCCCGGTCTTGCTCGACGATCCGGGACTCCACGTAGTGGATTTCTGCCCGCCTGCGCTCGATCGCAGCCACATCGATCAAGCCCCGTTCGTCCGGATCGTACAGATGGGCTATGCGTTCTTGTCGTTCGGCGACGAGCCGGTCCCGCTCGGCTTGCAAGTCCTGAAGGCGTTTCTGCTCGACCTGAAGGGCCTGGAAGGCCCGGGCCAGGGCCTTTTTGGCGTCTTCCTTCGCTTGCTTGCGCTGGTCCATAACGGCCTGAAGCGGATACTTCGGCGGCTTCATGGGCAGTCCATCCGTCCGAAGAGGGTTCAAGAGTCCGGTTTGTCTTCTTATCTGCCTACCTGTCCATAGGCCGAACTCCCGAATTCCCGAACGGCCGAGTCTACATCCCCAAGATGGAGCGGGCCCGCTGGAGGGTCGCCTCGAAGGAATCTTTCTCGTGCGTGCCTTGCTTTAAAAAGGCTTCGATGGCCGGGTACTTTTCGAGGGCCTCATCGACCCGGGGGTCTGAGCCCCGCTTGTAAGCTCCCAGCAAGATGAGGTCCCGGTTCTTCTCGTAGGTCGCGATGATCTCCTTCATCTTTTGGGCGACCTTCAGGTGGTCCGGCGTGGCGACAGCTGTCATGACCCGACTGGCACTCCGGAGGACATCGATGGCCGGGAAATGGGCCCGAGCGGCCAGCTCGCGAGACAGGATGATGTGACCGTCCAAGATGGACCGGACTTCGTCAGCGACAGGCTCCGTCATATCGTCACCCTCGACAAGGACCGTGTAAAAAGCTGTGATGGAGCCCTTGTCCGAGTTGCCCGCCCGCTCCAAGAGCTTCGGCAAGGTCGCAAACACCGACGGCGGAAAGCCTGCCCGGGCGGGCGGTTCGCCGATGGCCAGGCCGACTTCCCGCTGGGCCCGAGCAAAGCGGGTCACTGAGTCCATCATCAGGATGACCTTCTTCCCCTGGTCTCGGAAGTATTCGGCGATGGCCGTCGCCACGTAGGCCGACTTCAAGCGGACGAGCGACGGCTGGTCCGAAGTGGCGACGACGAGGACCGAACGGGCCAGGCCTTCTTCCCCCAGGCTTTCCTCGATGAAGTCCATGACCTCTCGGCCCCGCTCACCGATCAGGGCAATGACGTTGACGTCAGCGACCGTATTGCGGGCCAACATGCCCAGCAGGGTCGATTTGCCCCCGCCAGCGGCGGCGAAGATACCCATCCGCTGGCCCTCACCGATGGTCAGCAAGGTATCGATGACCCGGATGCCCACGGGAAAACTCTGGAGGACCCGCTTCCGTTTCA
>JANXAA010000146.1 GCA_025061865.1 Acidobacteriota bacterium
GTCCTCATCGGTTTCCCGTCCGACGAACTTTGGTCCGTCCGGCCAGACCGCCTGGACGGATGGATCTTTCGATATTTGACGGCCGAGCTCCCGGTCGCCGTAGCGGCACCCCTACGGCACACGGCCGTCTTGCGGATGGACGATCCCCAGACGTCTTCGAAGATCTGGAACACAGAAGCGCCGCCGCCCTATCCGACCCGCTATCCGGGTCTGACGGCCGCCGAGTGGGCCGAGATCGGTCGTCTGGTCGGCGTTCATCAGGCCCGACTGAGCGTTATGTACGTGAGCGGCTTCGTCGATGATGGCGACGGTCAGGCCGGCACACTCTATCTCCAAGGCCGGCCCATCTCGGACCGAACCTGCGGCCGCATTTACGACGTCCGGGACGTCACCTACCGTCTGGCTGACCGAGTCTACGACTTTCCGGCCGAGTTCCAAGCCCTGCGAGACCTGGTCGCCCGGGACATCGTGGACATCGAGTCCCACGGCTACATCCACACGACGCCCTTCTTACAAGATTGGTGCCGGGATCCCCAACGGTCCCGGCATTTTCTATGGATATCCGAATTCTTCGACCTCTACAGACAGCGGCCTGTTCCGACGGCGACCCAGCAAGCCCACCTTCAGGCCAGCATCGACCGCATCCGTCGCTGGTTCGGACGGGCCCCCGTCGCCTTCAGTCCCCCAATGCACGCTTACGACGAGGCGACGCCCGTGATCGCTCAGCAGCTGGGCCTGGCCGTCATGCACGCCCAAACGCTGTTTGACCTGACGCGGACACCTATCTTGGAAACTGCCCGCTTGATGGTGCATTGGGCCCACCTGCCTTACGTAGAAGACCCGGACCTGAACGAGTCCGGCTACCCTATCGTCATCGGCCTGCACGAATGGGACCTCCGGACACATGTGCCGCCCATCCGGTGGATTCATCATCAGATCGTTTTCTTTCAGCAGAGGGGTTACCGGCGCATCATCTCCTTTCGGGAGCTGGCTGGATACCTAGGGGCCCGCGTACAAGCCCGATATTGGCCCAAGCCGGACCGGGAAGAGGTCGTCCTGACGGTCCGGATCGACCGGACCGGTGGGCCCGGCGGCCCAGAAAGCCGCTTCTTTTCTCACCATCCCATGCGGTGGACGCTCTATGCCCCCGGCCGGGACGTCGTGCGTGTCGTCGATGCCCAAGGTCGAAGTCTAAACTACTATATAGATGCACCGGGCGTCTTCACGTTGGAATTCCCGCCCTTCGGCTCGCAGTCGGAGCGGACGATGACTGTCACGCTGAAGCGGTCTTAAGGGGGACCCTATGCGTACGGGCCTCACGATTGTCCTGGCGGGTCACATCGACCACGGGAAGACGACCCTGGTCCGGACCCTGACAGGCATCGACACGGACCGCTTGGAGGAGGAAAAGCGACGCGGCATGACCATCGAGCTGGGCTTTGCACCCTGGCGGCTCCCGGACGGTCGCTGGGTCAGTTTCGTGGACGTCCCAGGCCATGAGCGGCTGGTCCATACGATGATCGCCGGGGCGGCTGGCGTGGACGCCGTCCTCCTGGTCATCGCCGCCGACGAGGGCGTCATGCCGCAGACGGTCGAACATGCCGAGGTCTGCCGCCTGCTGGGCATCCGGGAGGGCCTCGTCGCCTTAACCAAGACTGACCGGGTCGACGACGATTGGCGGGCCTTTGTCGTCGAGACGGTCCGGGAATGGCTGACAGAGTTCGGCTGGGGGCATTTCCCCATCCTCCAGGTCTCGGCCTTGCGGGGAGACGGCCTGGACCGTCTGCGGCAATCCCTGATCGACTTGCTGGACCGCCTGCCTGCACCGCCGCCGGTCCAAGCGCCCCGGATCGCCGTAGACCGGGTGTTTGCCCTACCCGGCGTAGGGACTGTCGTGACGGGTACGATGGAGGGCACGCCCTTCCAGGTTCGTCAGACGGTGACGGTCTATCCGAAGAGTCTGACGGCCACGATTCGTTCGATTCAGGTCCACGACCGATCCGTCCCAGAAGCCATCCCCGGTACCCGGACGGCCCTGAACTTGCAGGGTGTCCACCATACCGAGCTGACCCGTGGGGACTGGGTCGCCGCACCGGGTCGGATGACGGTCGACCGGGCCTGGTACGCCTGGGTCCGGTGGCTCCCCGAGGTGGCCCGGTGGCGGAAACCCAGCGCGGTCATGCGGTTTCACTTCCACCACGGGGCGGCTGCCCATGTCGCCCGCCTCTTTTGGGTCGGCTCCCCACCGGCCCAGTGGCCCGAGACAGCTCTCGTCCGCCTCGTGTTCGCAGAGCCGGTCGCCGGAAACGTCGACGACGCTTTTGTCCTTCGAACCATTTCGCCCACGCGGGCCGTCGGGGGCGGTCGGCTCGTCGAACCCGTCGGACGGCGGACCCGCCGTCGGGAACGAGCCGTCGCTGCGGTCTGGAAGGACTGGCCGGACCTGACGCCGGCAGACCGGCTGGAGCGATACATCCGACTCCACGATCTGGAGGGCATCGCCTGGTCGGACCTACAGGCCTGGACGGGTTGGACAGACGAGACCCTGCGTCGGTACCTGACGCCCCTGGTCGAGGCCGGTCGGCTGGTCGCTGACCGGTGGCCTGAAGCCACGTTCATTACGACGGCCCAGGCCGTCCAGGCAGCCTGGGACCGAGCCCAGAAGGTCTTGGACGAATATCACACCCGGCATCCGCTTCGATCCGGCATGCCCCGGGAGACGTGGGTCCAGCAGTGGTGTCCCCGGTCCCATCCCTTCTGGAACGGAGTCATCGCCACCTGGATCCAGAAAGGCCGTATCGTGCAGGAAGAGGACGTGGTCCGTCTGGCCGAGTTCCGGGTCGTCCTGCCGCCTGACCTCGCCGAGGCCGTTCAGGCCCTGCGGCTGGAGATCGCCCAGCATCCGTGGGAGGGCCTCCGGTGGCCGGACGTCCGGGACCGGGCCCTCCAGATGGGTGTCGACCCAGAGGACCTCCTCCTATACCTCCGGGAGTCAGCGGGGGTCCTCACCCTGGACATGGAGGGCGTCCTGCACTTGGTCGACGCGGACTACGCCCGGCAATTTCGTCAGCTCCTGGAGCGTCTGGCCGAGGGGCGGGACTATGTAACCGTGGGGGACGTCAAACAAGCCCTGGGGTGGTCCCGCAAGTGGACTATCGCCTGGCTGGAGTTTGCTGCTCGTCAGCAGTGGACCTATCGAGTCGGCGATCAGCACTATGTGCGCCGGACTGGAAATCGGCAGGTCGGCCTATAGGGAAGGGAGGGAGGGGAGACAGTCCCACGTCCCCATAGAGGGGCGACCTTCGACGTGCCTATAGTCCCCGATGAAATGGAAAATATTTGCATTTGCGAAAATAAATCGCTTCCTGTGGGTCGGTACCCGAGACCCGACCGGCTACCATCCGCTGGTGACCTTCTTTCAGACGGTCGCCCTCTGGGACGAGATCACACTCCGGTGTCTCCAGCCCGACGGCCCTTTCGAGGTGCGATGGACGATTGACCCAGCGGTCGGTCTCGACCCGGAGGCTACGACTCTGGCTCAGGCCGTGCGGCGGCTGGTAGAGGGACGTACGCCACGGCTGACGGGTGTCTGGCACATCCGCCTCCGGAAGCAGATTCCCATAGCGGCTGGCCTCGGCGGCGGGAGTGCGGATGCGGCAGCCCTCCTGATGGCCCTCAATGAGATTTGGGGTCTAGGCCTCAGCGTGTCGGAACTCCACGAACATGCCCGGGCCATCGGGATGGACGTGCCTTTCTTCCTCTACGGAGGCCGCGCCTTGGCCGGTGGCTACGGCGACCGCGTGTGGCCCCTGCCAGACGACACGTCGGCCGAGGAGTGGTTTGTCCTTTGGGTCCCGCCCGAACGAGCTGTCACGAGGGTCATGTATCAACGGCTGGACGTCGTCCGTCCGGAGGCCCCGGTCCGACCCGACGTTCTGACTTTGCTGGACACCCCGACCCGGCTGGCGGCAGCTTTGGAAGAAGCCGCCAACGATTTCGTCCCCGTGATCGAGACTACGTGGCCGGAAGGGGCGGCCTGGAAAGAACGGCTCCGACGCCTGGGCGCCCATCCTGTGCAATGGTCCGGGAGTGGCCTCGCCCTGTGGGGTCGATTCACCCACGCTTACGAGGCCTGGCGGGCTTACCAGGCCCTTCAGGCGGCTCGGCCGCCCGGGACCTTCGGGGCTGTCGTCCCGGCCCTGAGCCGCCGGGCCTGGCGCGCTTACATCCGGCTTCGGGCTTAAGGGATAGAGCTTTTTAGGCATCAGGCCTGAGAAAGGCCTGCCCCCTGACCCTTGAATCCGCTCCTCGTCTGACGGCGCTATGGTTCCAGAATTTCCTTTTCCTTTGCCTTGGCCGCCTGCTCGATCTTCTCGACGTACTCGTCGGTCAGCTTCTGGACCTGGTCTCGGGCCCGGCGGGCGTCGTCCTCAGGACATTTTTTGTCCTTCTCCATCGCCTTGATGTGTTCGTTGCCGTCCCGACGGATCATCCGGATCGCCGTCTTGCCTTCCTCGGCGACTTTCCACACCTGCTTAACCAATTCCCGCCGTCGTTCCTCTGTAAGGGGCGGGATGGGGACCCGGACGACCTTCCCATCGTTGACGGGAGATAGACCCAAGTCCGACGTCAGGATAGCTTTCTCGATGACGGCCAACATGCGAGGCTCCCAGGGTTGGATGAGGACGAGGTTTGGCTCGGGGACGCGAATCGTGGCGACCTGCGAGATCGGCGTCGGCGTCCCGTAGTAGTCGACCCGGATGTGGTCAAATAGATGGATTGAGGCCCGTCCCGTACGGATGACCTTCAGTTCTTCTTGGACTTTGCTCAGCGTCTTTTCCATGCGAGTCCGGAGGTCTTTCATCAGGGCCTGAAAGACGTCCTCCATGGACTGCCTCCTGGACCGGGTCTTGGGTGCCCGGTACCGGCCCCTGGGACCCGGCGTCCCAACGTCCAACACCGGACACCTGGGACCCCCCGGCTACTTCCGACGTCGCCGGCGCCACCACCAGACTGGAGCCACCAGACTCAGGAGGGCCATCCAGGAACGACTCGTCAGTCGCCCCAGCGTTTCCAGGACC
Source organism: Acidobacteriota bacterium (assembly GCA_025061865.1). Taxonomy (GTDB): domain Bacteria; phylum Acidobacteriota; class HRBIN11; order HRBIN11; family HRBIN11; genus HRBIN11. The sequence goes on from JANXAA010000146.1 coordinate 5,082, forward strand.
CCCGCCAGGTCCTCGACACTCCGCCGGACTTTCCGGGTGACGACGCCCGTGTCGTCCAACTGTCGGTCCAGTTTATACGTGATCGATCTCAAGTTCCGAACGACTTCGCCCGAGTGGTTCAAGAAATCCTGGACCTGGACGAGGGTCTGACGGAGAGTACGTAGGGTCTGGACGACGTGAACGGCCAAGTAGACCGCCACCACGAAGAGACCGACCCACAGAAGAAATCGCACGACGGGCCACGAGATGACGACCGCTTCCACGACCGGCCTCTCCAGATGTACAGCCGATCCGTATTGGATTTGAGTGCCGCCCCCACCGGCGGCGCCCAGTCACCTAAAAGCGGAGGACGAGGCTACCGGAAAATTGTTTCACCGGCTGGCTCCACGAGTACGCTACGTCCACCTGGAGACGGTTCTGGACGACGAAGCCCACACCGCCGGAGACGCCGACCTGCATCTTATCCTCCAAACCATTATAAAGCCGGTCGAAGGTGTCTGCCCAAAAGACATCCCCCGGCGACGACAGGTTCGCAGGCTTCGTGTAATGAATCCGCCGCTCTGGGAACACAAAGCCGCCGGCTCGAAGGGCGACCGTCGTCGAGCCGACGAAGAACACGTATTCGACGCCTCCGCGGACCTCGACCCGGTCGCTGACATGGAAGTTCTCGATATCCAGGGCCCTGTCCCCACCGGGGTAGTTGTACAACAACTCCGCCTGATCGTCTACGATACGGGAGTACTGGAGCCAGATGACGTCAGCCGTCAGGACGAGCTGGTCCGTCGGTCGATACGCAAATCCGCCGCCGAATCGATGGGGAATCCCCAACCGAGGCTCGATCGATCCGAGCGGTTCCAAATCCCCGTTGGGTA
>JANXAA010000147.1:0-263 GCA_025061865.1 Acidobacteriota bacterium
CTCGAACTCGAAAACGACGAAACGCTTCTCGTCCAGTCCGGCAAGCCCGTCGGTATCTTCCGGACCCACGAGATGGCCCCTCGTGTACTGATCGCCAATTCCTTGCTTGTCCCGGCCTGGGCGACCTGGGAACACTTTTGGAAGCTCGAAGCGATGGGCCTCATCATGTTCGGCCAGATGACGGCCGGGAGCTGGATCTACATCGGTACGCAGGGCATCCTGCAGGGGACCTACGAGACGCTGGCGGCTGTCGCCCGGACGCA
>JANXAA010000147.1:273-5925 GCA_025061865.1 Acidobacteriota bacterium
CGCATTTTGACGGGACGTTGGCCGGTCGGCTCGTCCTGACGGCCGGCCTCGGCGGGATGGGCGGTGCCCAGCCCCTGGCCTGCACGATGAACGGCGGCGTCATGATCGCCGTCGAAGTCGATCCCCAGCGCATCCAGCGACGTATCGCCACGGGCTACCTCGACCGCTGGACAGCCGACCTCGACGAGGCCCTCCGATGGGCGGACGAGGCCCGCCGGCAACGGGTCCCCCTGTCCATCGGCCTGCTCGGCAACGCGGCGACCATCTATCCCGAATTGGTCCGCCGGGGGATCATTCCTGACGTCGTCACCGACCAGACATCGGCCCACGACCCCTTGAACGGCTATGTTCCCGACCAGGTCTCCTACGAAGACGCGCTCCGTCTGCGACAGGCAGACCCCCAGCGATATGTCTCGATGGCCTACGACGCGATGACCCGCCACTGTGCGGCGATGGTCCAGATGCACCGTCAGGGCGCCGTCGTCTTCGACTACGGGAACAACTTACGGGCGCAGGCCCAGAAGGCTGGCCTTGCCGATGCCTTTGCCTATCCTGGGTTCGTCCAGGCTTACATCCGACCGATGTTCTGCGAGGGCCGGGGGCCCTTCCGGTGGGTGGCCCTGTCAGGCGACCCGACCGATATTTACCGCACAGACCAGGCGGTCCTTGAGCTGTTTCCCCACGACGAGACCCTCCGTCGATGGATCCCGATGGCTCAGCAGAAGGTCCGCTTTCAAGGCTTGCCGGCCCGTATCTGCTGGCTCGGCTACGGCGAACGGGCCGAGTTCGGCCTCCGCATCCACGATTTGGTCGCTCGGGGTGCATTGAAGGCCCCTATCGTCATCGGACGGGACCACCTGGATGGAGGCTCGGTCGCTTCTCCCCACCGGGAGACCGAAGGTATGCGGGACGGCTCCGATGCTATCGCCGACTGGCCGGTCTTGAATGCCCTTCTAAACGCTGTGGCTGGGGCCTCCTGGGTCGCCGTCCATCACGGCGGCGGCGTCGGCATCGGGTACTCGATCCACGCCGGCATGGTCATCGTCGCCGACGGGACGGCCGATGGAGCCCGGCGGCTCGAACGGGTCTTGACGACCGACCCCGGGACCGCCATCTTGCGGCATGCCGATGCTGGCTATGAGCGGGCCATCGCCGTCGCCCGGGCCAAGGGCGTCCGAATTCCTATGGGTCCGGAAACGAAGGGATAAGCCGGGGTACGCCGTCGACGGGACAGGCGGCTTAGCATCGCTGAGCGCTCTACGAGCCAGGCGGAAAATCAGGCGCCGGGCTTACCGAGACACTGCCCTCAAGTCGGCCACCCGGGGGTCTATCCATATCCACGGGAGTTCGCCCTGTCGATCGCCTGCAGTGCGGGTTTGCGAAACCTCGGGGTCCAGGAGTATAACGTTATCGACGGCGCGCCCGTGTATGCATCGATCCGGTCCTGTCGGGAAGACGATGAGCCTTATATCCACTAAAGGAGTTAAGGAGTAGAATCATTTCTGGCGACCCTGCCGGAGACGGAGTTAGGTGATACGGGTCGCCGGCGCCGTCGGCCATCTCCCAGGCAAGACGCCTGGACTCCAGGCCTGGAGCCTGCGCCACCCTTTCGTGCAACCGACCGGTTAGAGGAATGATCCTGGGCAGATGGGCAGGTCGGCCGACCATCTGCTGGAAACCCAGGGAAAGCGGTGTGGGAACTGGGGGCGCTCGTAACGTTGCACGTCCGGCAGGCGTATCACCGATGGCGGACTTGGCCCCATCGATGGGCGTGGACGCTCTTCGGGATAGCCGTCGCCTTCGTCTTTGGTGTCCTCCTGCTGACCTTCTTTGCCCGCACCTTCCACTACCTGAATCAGCTTCCGGAATTTACCCGCCCCTTCGTGATGGGTTTCCTCCAACGCCTGATGGCGGCCCTCCTGTTAGCCCTGACGACGATGGTCTTCCTCAGTAGCGTCCTCAATGCCCTTAGCCTGCTGTACCTGAGGGATGACCTCGAGTTCCTGCTGGCCTTGCCGGTCCGGCGTTCCGTCGTGCTGGGATGGCGGACCCTGGGGGTCGTCTTCCAAAGCACTTACATGGTCTATCTCGTAATGATCCCCGTCTGGCTGGCCATGGTCTGGAAGTTGGACCTTCCGGTCCGCTTCGTGGGCTGGGCCTTTCTGACGATGAGTCTATACGTCGTGCCTGTGGTCCTACTCGGCGTGGCGGCGACGAGCGTCCTGGTCCGGGTCTTTCCAGTCCGGCGGCTCCACCAATTCGTGACGGTCCTCCTGGGGGTAGTTGTAGCGGGCCTACTGTTTTACATACGGATGATGCGGCCGGAGCAGTGGGTCCGTCCCTTGGAGCCCGGCGAGCTATGGGGCCTGCTTCGTCAGTTAGAGACGCCCGGGTCGGCCTGGCTTCCCTACGGGTGGGCCTCAGTCGCCATGCTGGCCCCCTTTGTTCAGCCCGCCTGGATGACCCAAGTGTCCCACGCGGGGCCGGCCTTAATAGCGTGGGGCGTGGCCGTTCCGGCCCTGGCATGGGCTGTGGCCCGTCGGACTTTCTATGGGAGCTGGTTGAAGGCTCGGGAGGCCCTCAGCCGTATCGGCCGTCGGTCCCGGCGGGCCCATCGGGGACTCCGATCGTCGAGTGTGAACTTGTGGCTCCTGGCCAAGGAGTGGTGGTTCTTCTCTCGAGACCCGGCCCAATGGGGTCATTTCCTCTTGGTCGGGGCCGTCCTGGCCGTGTACTTCTTCAACGTCCGACTGATTCCGATACCCCATCCGGCGATGGCCTATTTCGTTTGGACCCTGAACGTAGCGATGACCGGCTTTATCCTGAGCGCCCTGGCGGCCCGGTTCGTCTTGCCGGCCTTTAGTAACGACGGGCCGGCCTACTGGTTGTTGTATGTACTCCCCCTCGACCCGGGGCGTGTCTACTGGATCCGGTGGGGCTTCTACACGGTCAGCCTAACGGTCGTGAGCGAGGTCCTCCTCCTGGGGAGCCTGCGGCTTCAGCGGCTGTCTCACCCGGCCTTTGTCGCCTTAAACGCATACATGGCCCTGGCCCTGGCCGTCGTCCTGGGCACGATGGCCCTGACGGCAGGCGTCCGTTTCCGCCGCCATGAGGATGCGCATGCCTCGGTCCGTCTGGCCGTCGGGGCCGGGGGTCTGCTTTACATGCTGGTCGGATTCCTATGGGTCGTCTGGACCCTGGCGGCGGCCCTACCGTGGGTGTGGTTCCACGTCCGGGCTGAATGGTGGGGTGGTCGGGCCCCTCTGTGGGTCTATGGCCTTTTGGGCTTGCACGGCCTGAGTACTATCATAAGTACCATCGGCCTGATGCGTCGGGGTCTGGCCGAGAGCCGGACCCCACCGATGTACGCGTGATAGGGCGGTCGGGCGTTCGGTGAGTAGGCAGGGGCCGGTCGGGGCCATGGAGTGGGGATGGCGTGGACGGGGAAGGGAGAAGATTTTTATCCGTATGCCGCCATCCCTCGGGGCCGGCCCCGTCCTGGACTGCCGGGCCAGAGACGGGACTCTGGACCGACCCGCAGGCTGGGGGACAGGCCGCGCCCTTCGGCCCCGGGGGGCGGTGCCCGAATCGAAGAAACGACTTCCCTCTCTTCGATTCCCCACCTGCCGCCCTGCCCATCTGCCCATCTACCGACCTGCCGAATCGTCCCTTTGAGGTTACCGTGATGGACTTCACACCGTGGCGTGTGCCGCCCGCTGAGCTTCGGGTTCAGATCTCTTTAGAGGAGTATGGGCCCCTGGAGACGACGGCTCCGATCCGGGCACCGGTCCACGTCATCCAACAGAGCCGAGCTTTCGAAGCACTCCGGATCGGCCTCGAGCAGACGAGTCCCGGTTTCCACATTTTCGTCGTCGGGCCGGCCGGGACGGGCCGCCGGACGTTAACCCGTCAGTACGTCGAGCAGTGGGCCCGCACGCGACCGACGCCCCCGGACCTGTGCTATGTCTACAACTTTGAAGATCCCGACATCCCGATGGCCCTCGTCCTACCGACGGGCCGGGCCGCCCACCTGCGGGACGAGATGCGTCAGTTCCGCCGGGCCATCCAAGAGCAACTCCCCCGAATCTTCGAGAGCCCCGACTACGAGGAGTTCCGTCAGCAGGTCCAGCGGGAGCTGAATCAGAAACAGCAGGAGGCCTTCGAGCGGCTCCAGGGGCGGGCCCGGGCTTTAGGATTCTTCATCATTTCGACGGATGCAGGTCTCCGGCCGGTCCCCCTTTGGCAGGGTAAGCCGATGACGCCGGACGTCTTCCTGTCGCTGCCCGACTCGGTCCGCCAGGAGCTCGGCAAGCAGGAAGCCCTGGTCCTCCAGATGATTCAGGAGTTCCTGAAGGAACAGCGCCGTCTCCAACGGGAGGCTACCGAGCGGGTCCGGCAGCGGGAGCGAGAGATGGTCCAACAGTTCCTCCAACCTTACCTGTTCGACTTAGTGGAGGAGTACCGGGACCAGCCGAAGGTAGCTCGCTGGATCGAGATAATCCAGCAGGACTTCATGAACAATCTTATGGAGGTCATCCAAGCCATCCAGGCCGTCCAGCAGGGCGTCAAGACGGGGACATACCTGGACCGGTATGACGTCAACATCCTGGTGTCCCATGCCAGTCGGCCGGGGGCGCCCGTCGTATACGAGACGAATCCCACCTTCTACAACCTGTTCGGTCGGATCGAACGCCGAGCCGTCGAGGGCTTTTATGTGACGGACTTCACGTTGATCAAACCGGGGAGCCTCCATCGGGCCAACGGAGGAGTTCTCATCATTGAAGCCCTCGAAATGTTCAAGTACCCCCTCGTGTGGGACACCCTCAAGCGGGTCCTCCAGCACGGAGAGCTGGGCATCGAGGACTATGGCCAACAGTTCAGCCTCATCCCCCTGGCGACCCTCCGGCCCGAGCCTATCCAGATTCAGGTCAAGGTCATCCTCATCGGCCCCGCCTGGCTGTATCAGCTGCTATACCTCTTAGATGAAGACTTCGGGAAGCTGTTTAAGATCAGGGCCGAGTTCCAGACGACCTTTGAGGTTCGACAGGGCGGCGTCGAGGACACAGTCCGCTTCATCGGCCGGGTCTGTCATGAGGAGGGCCTCCTGCCCCTGAATCGGGAAGCCCTCCAGGAGGTCTTAACCTATAGTAGTCGCCTGGCCGGAGACCGGGAGGAGCTGTCGGCCCGCTTCGGCGAAATCGCTGACCTCGTCCGGGAAGCTTCGTACTGGGCCCAAGGGGAAGGTCGGTCCGTCGTCGACGGGGAGGCCATTCGGAAGACGCTCGAACAGCGCCGCTACCGAAATAACCTACTCGAGGAACGCGTCCAGAAACTCATCGACCGGGACGTCCTCTTCGTGGATACTCAGGGCGACCGTATCGGCCAGGTCAACGGCCTGGCCGTGTACGTCATCGGCGGGTACGAATTCGGCAAGCCGAGTCGCATTACGGCCTCCGTCGGCGTCGGTCGGGAGGGTATCATCAATATCGAGCGGCAAGTCCGCCTGAGCGGGCCGATCCATGATAAGGGCGTCCTGATTCTGTCGGGCTACTTGAAGAACGTCTTTGCCCGTAACAAGCCGTTGAGCCTGACGGCCAGCATCTGCTTCGAGCAGTCCTACGAGGGCGTCGAGGGTGACAGCGCCTCCTTGGC
>JANXAA010000148.1 GCA_025061865.1 Acidobacteriota bacterium
GGAGGCCACCCTCGGGCGGCATGCCAGCGGTCGGAACAGTGGCATCCTCCACGCCGGTATTTATTACGAGCCCGGCTCTCTGAAGGCCCGGTTCTGTAGCGAGGGCAACCGTCGATGGAAGGCCTTCTGCCAAGAATACGGCTTGCCCCTGCGGGAGACAGGGAAGGTCCTCGTGCCGACCCGCCCGGCGGACCTGGCGACACTCCAAGAGATCCGGCGTCGGGCCGACGCCAACGGCGCCCGGGCCTGGTTCGTCGACAGTCACGCCCTGGCGGATATCGAGCCCTACGCCTCGACTCGATACGACACGGCCCTCTTTGTGGCCGATACGGCCGTCATCGACCCCCAGGCGATTCTCCGAGCCCTGGCCGATGAACTGATCCGGTCGGGTCGCGTCGAGATCCGATACGGCACGGCCGGCTTGGGACCAGCGGGACCTCGGCAAGTCCGGACCTCGGCTGGGCTGGTCGCTTACGGGTTCTTGATCAACGCCGCTGGCGCATATGCCGATCGGTTCGCCCACGCCTTTGGAGTGGGTCAGGAATATACCATCTTGCCGTTAAAGGGCGCATACCGACGGCTCCGGCCGAACCGGAGTCACCTGGTCCGGGGCAACATCTTTCCCGTGCCGGATTTGGGATTCCCCTATTTAGGGGTGCACCTGACACGGGGGGTCGACGACGTCGTCTACGTCGGTCCCACGGCGGGTCCGGCCCTGGGGCGGGCTCATTCCGGGGGTCGGACCGACTGGACTCCCGAAGCATTGAAAATTCTCTATACGGTGCTAAAATTAGCCGTTTTGAATCCGGCGTTTCGGCGCTTCGCCCTTCAGGAAAGCCGCCGACACTGGCCGGGCGGGTTCCTTCGTGCGGTCCGGGGCCTCGTCCCGGCCGTTCGGTCTGAGGACTTAGTCCGGACTGAGCGGGTCGGTATCCGGGCCCAGCTCGTCCATAGGCCGACGCAGCAGCTCGTCATGGACTTTTTGGTCCTCCGGGACGAGGCGGCTGTTCACGTCCTAAATGCCGTCTCTCCGGCGTTTACGGCTTCGATGGCCTTTGCTGAATACGTGGCGGACTTCCTGGGATAGGTGATGCAGGATGCACGATGCAGGGCGCCGGGCCCCAGGATGGGGGCCACGCGAACTCCAAATCCCAGTCCAGCCCGGCCGGGGGGAGCTCCCTCGTCTCCGGCCGGAGTGGTCGGGAGCCCCAGCTGGAGTCCTTTCTGATCCCGGGGACTCAGCATCCGTCCTACATCTTGCATCCTGCATTCCCCTTTAGGAGGTCCGACTGAATGAAGCCGGGTAGGGGTATCCCGGGGTGGCCCTTCGAGGACTTGGGCGCCTTTCTGAGATTTCTGGAATCGCGGGGTCACCTGGTGCGGATTCGGGACCCGGTCGACCCCTATGTAGAGGTTTCTGCCATCGTTCAGGAGGTCGTCCGTCGAGAGGGTCCGGCCCTCCTCTTTGAAAATGTACGGGACTCCCGTTTTCCGCTGGTCATCAACCTATTTGGGAGCATGGAGCGCATCGTATGGGCCCTTGGTCGAGAGCCGGCGGCCATCGCCGAGGAGTTCTTGCGATGGCTGGACCTCGTGCGACGGCCGCCTCGCTTTCGGACCCTGGGAGAACTCTTCCGGCTTGGCTTCCGGCTATGGCGGGGCTTACCCCGGACAGTCCGGCGAGCGCCCGTCCAGGCCGTCGTAGAGACGCCGAACCTGCGGGACCTCCCCGTGATCACGTGCTGGCCTTATGACGGCGGCCCCTTTATCACGATGGGCCTCGTCGTGACCCATCAGCCGGTCCTGCACACGCGCAACGTCGGCATCTACCGGCTCCACGTGTACGACGAGAAGACGACGGGCATGCATTGGCAGAGCATGAAGGGCGGCCGAGCCCATTACTACGAGGCCGAACGGCGAGGCGAACCTCTAGAAGTGGCCGTTATCCTAGGCTGTGACCCGGTGACGATGTTGTGTGCCGTCTTACCACTTCCCGAAGAGATGGACGAAATCCTGTGGTCTGGCTGGATTCGGGACCGGCCCGTGCCCCTCGTGCGCGCCCGGACGCTCCGCATGAAGGTTCCCGCCCGGGCCGAATTCGTCTTAGAGGGGTTCGTCCCGCCCTACGAACGTCGCCTGGAGGGCCCTTTCGGGGACCACTTCGGCCATTACTCGGGGGTCCAGCCCTTCCCCGTCTTCCACGTACAGGTCGTCACGCGCCGGGTCCAGCCCGTCTATCCCTCGACCGTCGTCGGCAAGCCGCCTCAAGAAGACTGGTACATGGGGGTCGCCGCAGGTGAGATGGTCGGTCCCCTCATCCGGGTCCTCTTTCCGTCCGTGCGACGGCTGTGGGCTTATCCCGAGACGGGGTTTCACCACCTCTTGGTCGCTTCGGTCGAAGAACGGCACCCGACGGAGGCTATGCGAGTCGGACTTGGCCTTCTCGGCCAGGGCCAGCTTTCCTTGACCAAATGTCTGATCCTCGTCCCGCCGGACGTCGACCCGTCTGACTGGTCAGCCGTCCTGGCGACCCTCTGGGACCGTTTCGACCCGGCTCGACATCTGACGGTCCTGCCGACAGCCCCAGCCGACACCCTGGACTTCACGACGCCGACCCTCCACGTCGGCAGTAAGGTCATCTTAAATGCTACAGACCGGGTCATCCGGGCCCGACCCTGGCCGACCGACCCCGTTCCGCCGGTAGAACTCCCCTGGGGGGTCCGGGCGACCCGAGTATGGCCAGGCGGTCACCTGATCTTGCAGGTGCACGGCCTCCTCGACGTCCGGCGGCTCCTGACGGAAACTCTGAGCCACCCGCGAGTGCGCCCCTTCTTGTGGGTATGGGTCGTCAGTCCGGACGTCCCCCTCGACGACCCGACGCGCCTGATGTGGGGCATTTTTACCCGTTTTGACCCAGCCCGGGACTGGCAGTGCCCCCAAACCGAGTGGTCGGGCTTGCGGCCTATCTATCAGACGCCTATCGGCGTGGACGCCACCTGGAAGGTCTTTTACCCGGCGCCCTTAGAGATGCCGATCGACATCGTCGAAAAAGCTTGGTCACGACTTCGACAGTGGGACCTCCTGACTGATGAGGCGAGTCGGCAGATAGGAAGGTAGGGACCACCCTTGGGGTTGCCCTTACGGGGATGACCCCTCGGGTCGCCCCTACGCCATGCTTTTTTCACCGCACCCCCAGGAATCGGATGACAAAGCACCGCTTTGGATGGACCGTCTGGAGTTTTTTCTTCGCTCGCCTGGCAAAGCCCCACTCTCCCCGCAGGAGAAGGGTCGGGGGGAAGGGCCTTCCAGTTGACCTCTCCTCGGTCGAGAAGGTTTTATTAGGAGTTCTCATAACGCTGGGCATCGGCGGCTGTGGACCGCTGGCGGCCTATCGTCAGGTCCTGGACGTGCCTTTTTATGCTCAGCGGCAAGACCGGGACTGTGGCATCACGTCCCTGCGAATCCTCCTGACGTTCTACGGCTGGGCGTCCGCGAGGACCGCCTTAGAGACGGTCGAAGCCCCTCAGGGCCTCATGCCCCTAGAGATCGAGAGGTTCTTACGGGACCACGGCGTCGCCTACCGGGTTCTGCCGGGCACCCCGGAGGCCCTGACCGAGGCCGTGCGGTCCGGGCAGCCAGTCCTACTCTTGCTCAATCTATCTCGGGGACCCTACCGGCGCTTTCACTACGTGGTCGCCGTCGGGGTCGAGATCGGGGATAACGGCCGAGTCCAGGCCTTCTTCATTCACGACGGCCGCACGCCCGCCCGACGGGTCTCGGCGGCGTGGCTGACCGATCGCTGGAACCGGGCCCACGGGTGGGCGATTGTGCTGGAACTTAGGCAGGTGGGCCGATGGATGGGTGAAAAAATAGGGAAAATAATAAGAGGGTAGGAATACGCCTTTCCAATGAGTCCTCAGGTATGGGCTATGTGCCTCATCATTAGGCTATCGCGCCATCACGGAGATTGATAGAGGGCTAAGATTTTGGGGGATACCAGGTAGGTCATCCGCCGTTGGAAGGGCTCCGGTAAGGGCCGGGCCTGTCGAAACAAGTCTCGGGCCTGTCGCAGGAGGCCCGGCGTTTTCTCCCCCTCAGCATAGTAGCGGGCCGCCAGGCTACAACCCATAATGAAGTAGGCTCGCTCGTCCAGCTTGTATTGAGCCTCCGCACCTTTCAGGACCTGAAACGCCCGGTCGTACCGCCCGTTGACGTAGAATTCCAAGGCCTGCAAGATGATCGCCCGGGGAACAGGGAGGGGGTCGGAGGGGGAGACATCCGTCTTGGAATCCGGGGGGGTCAAGGGCCTACTTGGGGGCGGCTCGGTAGGCTCCGGGGGACGCTCGCAAAGCGTCCGGACTTGTTCTCGAACACTCGTGAATTCTCCGTATAGGGGACTCCCGGGATTGATCCGCTCCCTCTGGACGGACATCGTGATGGCTTGAGTAGCCTCCGGACACCGCTTGAGGCTCAGATAAGCCTTCGCCAAGTAGAGATAGGGATAGAAGTCTCTAAAGAAGGTACCGTACGTCCGTCGACGGGGACCAGGTTCGGGACCCTTCTCAATAGCCTGCAGGAGATTCTCGACAGCTGCTTGGGCATTCCCGTCGCGAAGCCGTTGAAGGCCTAACTCATAGTAATAGTACCATTCCTGGTCCGCGTAGGCGTTCGAAAGCCCTACGACAGTCATTACCCCCATGAAGACCCACAGTCGTAGGTACAAGGCGTACTGCACCATCGAGGGCTTCTCCGATATGCGAACTCAAGTTACAACTCCAGAGCATAGGTAAGATCGGAGGGTCTGGGGGCGGATCGGCCCAGGTCTTCTGGCGTATCGCATATATCCCGCTCTCCTCGACCCGCTCTAATGTTTGTTCTCTCCTCACCCTGTCTTTCTCTCCCAGGGACGAGGGGACCCGCGGGTCCGCCAGCGACCTGGCCGGAGACCCAGGACGGGGGGACCCATCTCGGAAATAAGTGTCGTCTGAAGAGCCCGAGTGTAAGGTCCCGGGCTGGTTTAGGGTCCCTCATCCGGGGACCCGACACCCCAGATCTGACACCTTGTGCCCATCACAGCTCCCAGATTCCCTGGAGCTCCGGCGGCAGGCCTTTCGGAAAGACTCGCTGGACCAGGCGATTGATTTGCTGACCGACGACGTCGATCTCGACGGTCGCCGAGGCGCTCATGGCCGGATGTCGGTACTCGACGACGTAGCGGCCAGCTGGCACGTCTGGGACCCACAGGGGCGTGTAGGCCGGCGTCGCAAGTGGGACTCGGAAGCCATCTGAAACTCGCTTAATGCTCAGAATCTCTGCCCACGGCAGGAAATTGATAAAAAGGGTTCCCCGCGGGAGGGCCTCCGGTACGGCTTGAGCCCCCTCAGCGGCATGCTCTTGATGTGTCGTCTTGCCTTCCGTGCCGGTCGGGGTCGTCCCCCGATCCGTTGAACCCGCCGTCTTCGGGTCTTCCGTGGGCGGAGACTCGGTTTTTCCGGCCGCCTGAGTCTTTGTCGTTTCGACGGAACCTGGCGTCGATGTTTCTTGCGAGGTCGTCGTGGGAGCCGAGGGCTTTACCTGGGTGTCTGTCCAACGTGTCGTATCCTCAAGTCCGGAGCTCGGCCATAGCCGATACGCAAGGTAGGCCGCCGCTACGCCCAGGACCAAAAAGGCCAATATCCAGGCGACCCCGAGTCCGACGGGGCGACGCTTTTCCTCGACCGGCGGGCCGACGGCGATGGAGATCTCTGACGGCGTCGAGGGCGTCGGGGCCAAGACGGTCGCCGGTTCGGGCTTGGGAGGCGCCAGGACAGTCGGCGGTTCCGACGGGGGCGGAGGCGGTGCTTGGACCGTCGGACGCGCCGGGGGTCGGGACGGCGTCGAGGGCGGTACCGGGGGTTGAGTCACCAGGACCGTCCGAGG
>JANXAA010000149.1:0-1535 GCA_025061865.1 Acidobacteriota bacterium
CGGACTGGCCCGAGCGCCGTATCCTCGTCGACCCCCTCAGGCGGGTCAACTACTTGATGGGCACGGACTACATCGGCGAGACGAAGATGTCGTTCTTGCGGCTATGGATGTATCTTTGGAAGGAGCGGGGGGGTCTGGGTTTTCATGCCGGGAGCAAAGTCCTCCGTTTTCGGGATGTCCCGCGATGGCAACTGTTTTTTGGTCTCAGTGGGACGGGCAAGACGACATTGGCCAACCACACCCTGGGCCTTCCGCCTGGGAGGGTCTTCCTTATTCAGGATGACATCGTCGCCTGGCTTCCGACCGGCCTCTGTCTGGGTAGTGAAAATCGGGGCTTGTACGTTAAAACCGAGGGCCTCACGCCGGAGTCCCAGCCGGCCATCTACCAGGCCGCTACGCGGCCTTCAGCCATCTTGGAAAACGTGTGGGTCGGCCCAGACGGTCGGGTCGACTTCAGCAACTACGAGTTGACGACCAACGGTCGGGCCGTCGTCCTCTTGGAAGAACTGCCGAATGCGGCACCCAGCATCGACGCCCCACGGGTGGATCAGGTCTTTTTCATCACCCGGACTCCCCTGGTCCCAGCTTTAGCCCGGTTGAACCATGCCCAGGCGGCCGTCGCCTTCATGCTCGGCGAGTCCGTCGAGACGAGCGCTGGCGACCCGAGTCGGGCCGGTCAGGCCGTGCGGATTGTCGGGACGAATCCCTTTATCATCGGGCCCCCGCAGGACGAGGGCAACGCTTTTTGGGCCATGTTGGAAAAGGCTTCCCACGTCGAGTGTTACCTCGTCAACACGGGATCCCTCGGCGAGGGCGTGCAGTCCCGGAAAGTCTTGTTAGCGGAAACCGTGGCCCTCCTGCGGGCTGTGGCGGAAGGGTCGGTGACGTGGGTATACGACCGGGACCTACGGCTGGAGGTCCCGGCATCGGCCCCTGGCGTCTGTGTCGAGACGCTCCACCCCCGGGCTTACTACAAGCCGGACGAATTCCGAGAACGGCTGGCTCAGCTCCGGGCCGAGCGGCGGGCCTGGCTCGACCGCTTCCCGGGCCTTCGCCGGGACATCGTCGAAGCGCTGTATTGAGCGCAGTCTGGATGAAGCCCTCGCCTTGCCATTATGCCGGGGTAGGTAACGCTGGGCGGGTCATGCGAAGCCATAGGCCGTGGGCCGAGTCATCGGGACGAAAGCCTAGACGCTCATAAAGCCGCCGAGCCTTCTCGTTGGTCCGACCGACCCAAAGTTCCAGTCGGCGGACGCCCCGGGCGGCCAGCCAGTGCATGACGAACTTCATCAAGTATGTCCCGATCCCGAGGCCCTGGACATCGGGGTCCACGACGATCTCGTGAATCGCCCCGACGCGTTCGCCCTCTTGGTTGCACCACCGGTCATCGACGGCCGCCCAAGCCCGAAGCTGTCCGTTGGAATCGAACACACCGAAAAGGCCCTGGGGACAGCGGCGATACAGCCATTGTAGGTAGCGTCTGAGTTCCCGGGGGGTTCGACAGCCGTAAGCCTCCATCCCGTCATAGGCCCTCT
>JANXAA010000149.1:1545-5915 GCA_025061865.1 Acidobacteriota bacterium
TGTCGGTCAGACGGGGCCCCTCTTCAGAAAGGGCGACGGGTCGGATGGTCCAAAAGGCATAAGGGGGATTCACTGGAAATACAAAAACTCTTGGAAGCCTATCCATCCAAGGGAGGTCATTCATTGCCCTGCCGAGCCATGCCACTCGGCCGGTTCGGGCTGAGGTTTTCTCGCTCTCAGCCAGAGCAATGTTGATCAGGACTCTTTTCCTAGGGGCGCCGGCGTCCCCGAGCCGGCGCCCGAGGTCCGGGGCACTGCCTTGGCGACAGTCCCCGGTACCCGCTCCCAGAGCCATCTCTCACTAAAAAGATAGGCCCGAGCCCGGCTCCTGTCCAGGACTCGGAGACGACTCAGGGGCCTTCAGCAGGCCGTTCATCAGGGGACAAGGGCGGACGTCGGCGACGACCCAGCGGCCGAGCTCGTAAGCCCCGAGCCGGACAAAGATCCACGCGTTCTCCGACCATCGGCCGTCGGGGTCGTCAAGGTCGAACTCGATGTAGTTGGCCGTGATGGCCCGAAGGCTCCGTCCATCCCTAGAGCGGTGAAGCGTCAGAGCTTTCAGCCAGCGACCGACCTGGCGGCGGTAAAACTGCTCCCGCTTTTGGGCCGACAGGGTCCGGAGCCGATGAGACCGATCCTCGACGACGCGCGGGTCCAGGTCTCGCCAGAGGCTGGCCGAGAGGGTCCCGGGTCGGGGCGAGTAGGAAAACACGTGGACGTATGAGATGGGACTTTCCTCGATATAGCGATACGTGGCTTCAAAATCGGTGTTCGACTCCGTCGGGAAGCCGACGATGACGTCGGTCCCGATGCAGATATGGTCGCCCCGGTCGGCGATGAATCGCACGATCCGGTCGTAGTCCCGCAAACGGTAGGGCCGCCGCATGTCTTGAAGGACCCGGTCGGAAGCGCTCTGGAGGGGTAGGTGAAAGTGCGGGGCAAAACGGGAAGAGGCACACACGAGCTCGAACAACCGTTCGTCCAGGTCGTAGGCACCCAGGGAGCTAAGGCGAAACTGGACGTCAGCGGTCACGCCGTCGAGGCGCTCACAGAGCCGCAGGAGGCCATCCGTCAGGCCCAAATCCCGCCCGTAGCCGGCCAGGTTGACGCCCGTCAAGATGATTTCCCGGATGCCTTGCTCGACGAGGGCTTCGACCCGATGGAGGACCTCGTCGGGCGGGAGGCTCCGGGCGGGCCCCCGAACGTGGGGAATGATGCAGAAGGAGCAGAAGACGTCGCACCCATCGTGGACCTTTAGGTAGGCCCGGGTTCGGTCCTCCCGAAGGGCAGGTGGGCCGAAGGCCTCGGCCCACTCGGGAAGGTCCGGTGGGGGGAGGTCTTCCTCAAACAGAAACCTCCGGATGTGCCAAGTCCGGTGGCGCACGCCGTGGCCCAGGACGAGGTCGGCCCCCGCTTCCTGGAGTTCAGCCGGGGCCCGCTGGGCGTAGCACCCCGTGACGATAACCCGGGCGTGGCCGTCCCGCTTGAGACGCCGGACGAGTTTCCGGGCTTCCCGGTCGCTCTGATGGGTCACCGTGCAAGTCTGTAGGACGACGACGTCGGCCTCGTCGGGTCGGGGGACGGGCCGAAGGCCGAGCTGATGCTGAAGGTAAGCGCCTAAGGCCTGAGCTTCATACTGGCTGACCTTACAGCCTATCGCCACGACGTGAAACGTCTGGGGACGCGCATGCATCATCGGTCCCAGAGGATGGAATACAGGATGCAAGATACAAGATAGGGACCAGAAGGTGACAGGTGCAAGGCAGGTCCCGGGGGCCAGGTCCCAGCCCCCGGGGGTCAGGGGGCCGGGCCGAGTGTATCGGACTACAGATCCCGGGCGACCGCTTGGCCTGGTCTAGATTTCCCTTTCCTCTGGCTTCACCCCCGGGCTGTCGACTTGGATTTGGCTAGGAGCCCAGGCTTCGGGTCTGTGGGTCTGTCGGCCATCCGACCTACGGATGAGAGTCTAGGGACTCCGTCGAGTCGCTGGCGGACCCGCAAGGTGCCCTCACCCTGGAAAGAGAGAGTCCAGCTGATGGAGGATGGCCTCCATGTATTCCAGGTGCCCTCGCCTTTGGGGAGAGGGTCAGGGTGAAGAGGCGTAACCCCAAAATGAGCATTTGACAAAGCCCTACAGACTACAGCCGTTCCGAGAGCTCGGCTGACCTCGTCTCGAGGCGAGGCTTTCTGAGGATCCCCGTCAGGTCGGTGGTCTTTTATACTTTATACCCCTATCACCCCATACCGATGGACGGAGACCCGGCACCGGGCCCCCGAGACCTTCTATCCTGCATCTTGAATCTCGCACCCTACATTCTGCATTCTGTATCCGCGAGGTGGCCATGGACTGGGCCATCGGCGTCGACATTGGCGGGACGAAGATCGAGGCGGCTCTGGTCGACGAGCGCGGCGCCGTGGAGGGCCTCTACCGACAGGCGACTCAAGCCGACTTAGGGCCCGCGGTCGTCCTCGATCGTCTGCAGACCTCTATCCGGATCGTCTTAGACCAGGCACCGGGGCCTGTCCGGGCCGTCGGCATCGGCTTCGCCGGCCAGGTCGACGCATCCAGCGGTGTCGTCTACTATGCGCCGAACCTGCCGGGCTGGCGGGACGTTCCCCTGAAGGCGAAGTTGGAAAGCACATTGGGCCTGCCGGTGTTTGTCCTCAACGATGTCCATGCGGCCGCCTGGGCCGAGTGGACTTACGGGGCCGGGCAGGGGTGGGACGACCTAGTTTGTGTATTTATCGGCACCGGCGTCGGAGGCGGCGTCATCCTGGGCGGGCGCCTGCAGACGGGCGCCAGCGGCTCCCTGGGTGAGGTCGGCCACATGCCCATCGTAGCCGACGGGCGGGCCTGTCGGTGTGGCGGCCGGGGCTGCCTGGAGGCTTATATCGGGGGTTGGGCGATCGCCGAACAGGTCCGGCAAGACATTCAGGCCCATTGGGTTGAGTGGGGCGATGTCGGTCCCTTGGAGGCCTTCACAGCAGAGACGCTGGCTGACCTTTGCCAGCGGGGGCACTCCCGGGCTCAGGCATGGTCAGACCGGCTGGGTCGCTACCTGGGCATCGGCATGGTCGGGGTCGTCAACGTCCTCAACCCCCGAGGTTTGATCCTGGGCGGTGGCGTCTTGCAGGGTTTCCCGGAGTGGTTGACGGTCGTGGCGGTGACGATTCAGGCGTTGGCCCTGCCCTCGGCGGCCCGGACCGTAGAGGTCCGGCGGGCGGGCCTAGGCCGTCATGGCGGCCTCATCGGGGCGGCCGCCTGGGCCCGTTGGCAGCTCCAGAAGGAAGTGACGGGGTGAAGCAGGCGAATCGCCTGTACAAGACGCGATCCCGACGGGCTCTTTTGGGGAAGCGTAAGCTCCAGACCCGTACCCTGGACGGGGCGTCAGGGAGGGCAGGTCGTGATGTCATGCCCGGGGCCTTCGTCCCTGCAGGCGGCCCCCGGCCTCTGGTCGTGGGGTTCGCAGACCCGCACCGCCCCTGCACAGACACCGCCTGGGCAGGTCAATCCGCGGCACGGCAGTGGTCTGGTCTGATGACACTAGCGTGATGGCGAGCGCTCGGATTGAAGGGGTTCGCCTTTTCTGTGGACTTTTAGGAGCGGCGTGGCTATCATAGGGTCGGTGGGCGCCTCCAAAGGTGTCCCGGCGAGGAGACTCGACGTGATGGTCCACGAGTGGGGACCTGAAGACCTCGAAGGCATAGGACCGGAAGTCACGGCTGAGGCTGTTCAGGGACAATATGTCCAGGCTCAGCGCCTGACGCCGGCCCTCTTGCAGATAACCTTCCAGCGTCCTCCCCTTCACTCCATGAATCCAGACTTCCTACGGGAACTCCAGGGAGCCTTGGCCGAGGTGGCCTTTGATAGCCGACTGAAGGTCGTCACGCTGACAGCCAGTGGGGAGTATTTTTCCAGCGGTCTGGACCCGGCGGCCATGCGGGACGAGGACCTGTTCCTGACGGTCGACCTGTTTCACCGCGTGGTCCGGCAGGTTTTGACCCTACCGGCTGTGGTCGTTGGCCTCCTGAACGGCCACGCCTTTGGGGCGGGCTGTGTCTTAGCGGCCGTCTGCGACTTTACTTTCGCCCCGGAGGGCATTCGGCTCGGTCATCCCGAAGTCCGGTATGGCCATTTCACGCCTTTGGCGATGCTATTGTATCCCCGCCTGATGTCCAAGAACCGGGCCTTGTATTTGGCCCTCAGTGGGGAAGTCGTCGATGCCAAAACGGCATCCGCCTGGGGTCTCGTCGCTTGGGTGCTCCCGGCTGACCAGTGGCGTGCCCAGGCGGAGCGTTTCATCCAACACCTGACGGGGATGAGTACGTCGGTCCTGCACCACGGCCGCCGGGCGTTTTGGACGTCCGTC
>JANXAA010000014.1 GCA_025061865.1 Acidobacteriota bacterium
TTGGCGCCGAACTTCTCCACGAAGTGGTGGGCCAGGAGGAGGATGTCCTCGCCCCGTTCCCGGAGGGGCGGCAGGTGGATCGTCAAGACGGCGAGCCGGAAGTAGAGTTCTTTCCGGAAGGTGCCCCGAGCGCATTCAACCTCCAGATCTTTGTTGGTCGCCGCCAGGATCCACACGTCGACCTTCCGGCTTCGGACGCTCCCGACCCGTCGGACCATACGTTCCTCGATGACCTTCAGGAGCTTCCCCTGGAGCGAGAGGTCCAGGTCGCCGACCTCGTCGAGAAAGAGAGTCCCGCCGTCGGCCGCCTCGAAGAGGCCCATCTTGCTTTCCTTGGCGTCGGTGAAGGCGCCCTTTTCGTAGCCAAACAACTCGGCCTCGACGAGGGTCGCCGGAAGGGCCGTGCAGTCGACCTCGATGAAGGGGCCCTGGGCCCGTCGGCTCCGATAGTGGAGGGCTCGGGCGACCATGCCCTTACCCGTGCCCGTCTCGCCCGTAATGAGGACAGGCGGGGCTTCTTCCAGGGCGGCCAGGCGATCGATATGTTCAAAGACCCGTTGCATCGCCGGGCACTGACCGATCAGGTCCTCGAAGGAGGCCGTCCGCTCCCTCTGCCGGTAATAGGAAAGCTCCTGGCGGAGCTTCAAGTCCTCCCGGGCCCGGTCCAGGAGGATCTTGAGTTCGTTCAGGTCGACCGGCTTTTTCAGGTAGTCGAAGGCACCCTGCTTCATCGCCTGGACGGCACCCTCGACGGATCCGTAAGCCGTCATCACGACGACATAGACGTTGGGGTCGAACGCCTTGATCTTTTTCAGGAGTTCGAGGCCGTCCGCCTTGGGGAGCCGGACGTCGAGGAAGACGAAGTCTGGACGGAGCTTTTCCAAGAGGGCCAGGGCCGTCTCGCCGTCCTCCGCTACCTCGGCTTCATAGCCCTGCTCGATGAGGAAGAGCCGGATCGACCGAGCCAGGGTCCGTTCATCGTCGACGATCAAGACCGTAAAGGATCCCATCCTGTCCTCCAGTGGGTTTCTCACCTCGAAGAAGGGGCTGCCGGTTAGGCCTCCCGAGCGACGGGAAGCGCAATACGGACCGACGTGCCCCGTCCGACTTGGCTGTCGATCGTCAAGGTCCCGCCATTCTGGTCGACAAACCGCTTAGCGATGGCCAGTCCTAAGCCAGTCCCGTCGGCCTTCGTCGTGAAGAAGGGCTCGAAGATACGGGCCAGGACATCCTGGGGAATCCCTTCGCCCGTGTCCTCGACGACGATTTCGACGGCCTCATCGGTCCGGCGAGTCGTCACCCGAAGTACACCCCCGCGAGGCATCGCCTCGACAGCATTAGAGATCACCTCCGAGACGGCCTGTTCTATCCGGATGGGGTCGAGCCGGACCTCTGGGAGGTCCGGCTGGAGGTCGACCTCCAGGCGAATCCCCTGTTGGCGGATCTTTTCGGCTAAGCCGGCGAGACTGTTCTCGAGGAGACGATTGACTTGCTCCCAGACGGGATGAAAGGAGACCGGCCGAGCGAAGTCCAAAAGGTGGTCGATCCGTCGCTCTAAGCGGTCCGCCTCAACGATGACGGCCTGAAGATTTTCCCGGATCGGGTCGTCTGGCGGAAGCCGGCAGAGGCCCAGTTGAGCGGCCGCCCGGATGCTGGCCAGGGGATTGCGGAGGCCATGAGCGACAGCCGCCGACATCTGACCGATGAAGGCTAACTTCTCGGAGTGGATGAGGCGGGTCTGGGTCTCTCGGAGCTTTTCTATCATCGAGACAAATGACCGGGCCAGGTCGCCGACCTCGTCGTCGGACCGGACCTCGACCCGATAATCCAGCTGACCCTTCCCGACGATGTCCATGGCCCGTTTCAGGTCCTCGATGGGCCGAGCCAGACTTCGGGAGATATGGACGGAGAAGAAGATACCGGCGACGATAGAGCCCATGACCAAGATGGCCAAGACCCTCTGAGTCTGGCGCCGGACTACCTCGACCTCTTGAAAGGCCTGCTGAAGGCCACGCTCACGATTGATACGGTAAATCTCAGCGACCGTCCGGTTAAGGTCTGGGAGGATCCGACCCCGGAGCTCCCTCTGGGTGACCTGAACGGCCTCGACCCTGTATCCGCGCTCGTAAAGCGTAAAGATCCGGTCGGCGACCCTCCAAAAGGCGCCGTATTGATTCTCCAAGTCCCGGGTAATACGGACTTCCTCGGGATCCACGGCCGTCCGCTTCCACTCGGCTATCCGCCCCCGCACGATCTCATCGAGTCTCGTAATCTCTGCCTTGATTTCCGGGTCGCCCTCGACGAGAAAATGAAAGACCTCCCGAATCTGGCGGTAGATCGTATTCTCCGCCTCGGCCAGGATGGCCCGACGGGCTAAGTTCGCCTCCAAGGCTCGCAGGGCCGCATTCTCCCGATGGAGACTCCATGCAGAGTGGACCCCGATGAGGCCTAGGGGCAGGACCATACACCCGAAAGCGAGCATGAGTTTCTGTTGAAACGTCAAGCGCATCGGTCATCGACTCTTTTTCGAGATATCCTGGATTCAGCATACGTGCCCTCTTATAGGCCTTACTGCCTGATGATTGCTCGTAACCCCGCAAGAGCAGGCCCGGCATCAGCCGACGACTCCCAGGAGGTGTTTGAGGACCTGGTCGCCGGCGGGTTGAGAAGTCCTTAATCGCTGAAAGACATAGAAGGGTCGTCAATACGGCCACCTGCGGGGAGAGGTGACCGGGATGAGTACGGACGACAGGTACAATCAACCCCCCTTGCCGAGTCTTCCGCATGGCCCCACTGAAGTTATTTTCAGCCTATCCCTGGATTGTATCTATATTATGCCTTCCGGCGTCTAGCGTCCAAAGAAGCGGTCTAGACTGGGACGAGATAAGAGGACGTGAGCCCCCCTGAGGAGCGTGGTAGGATAGAACGCCGCTGTCGATGGCAAGGCGGGGATATCGGGGACATGGAGGGTCCTAAGCCCGGCGTTCCGAAGTCGCCGGTCGGGGTCTTGTATACCCTAAAAGGAGATGATGGGACAGCAGACCCAAGGTTAGCCTTCCCTATACCCGCCTACCTGCCCATCGGCCGACCTGTCTATCGGCCTATGGGTCGAAAGGGGGGTCGACGATGACGGGGATTCCGCTTCCGACGGTCCAACGACTGATACGGGTCCTAATGACACTGCCCGGCGTAGGTCCTCGGACGGCTCAGCGGCTGGCCATGCATGTCTTACAGCTCCCGCCCCTGGAAGTCCAACGACTGGTCGAAGCCATTCAAGAGGCCCGGATGTCTGTACGGTCGTGTGCGCAGTGTTTTTCAATGACAGAGGACGAGGTCTGTGCCATATGCCGGGACCCCCAGCGGGCGACGGGGGGCCTCTGCGTCGTAGAGGCCCCCCTCAACGTGTGGGCTATCGAGCGGACAGGCGCCTTTCGGGGGCATTACCACGTCCTCATGGGTGTCCTGTCGCCCTTGCATGGCGTAGGGCCGGAACAATTGAAAATTCGGGAGCTGATGGAACGCCTACGCTCGGGTCAGTATCAGGAAGTCGTCTTAGCCTTGAACCCGACAGTCGAAGGGGAAGCGACGTGCACGTACCTAGCGGCCCAGATCAGACCCTTAGGCGTGCGCATCACTCGATTGGCGGCGGGGCTTCCGATGGGGGCCGACATCGAATATGTCGATGAGTTGACCCTCCTACGGGCACTTCAGGGACGGCTGGACCTGTAAGGTCGCCGCTCGTCAAACCTGATACTTGCCGAAGTCCTCGGGCTCCATGCTCTCCAGCCACTGTTGGACCGATTCGGTCTGCTCGTGGAGGTCGATGGTCTTGGCTTCTGCCAGGACGCGTTCGCTGACATAGATCGGAGCGTTGAACCGGAGGGCCAAGGCGATGGCGTCGCTGGGTCGAGCGTCGATGACGATCATACCCGAGGGGTGTTTCAGGACGAGGATAGCATAAAAGGTATTCTCCTGGAGGTCATGGACGACGACCTTTTCCAGACGGGCATCCAGGCCCTCGATGACGCTACGGAGCAGGTCATGGGTCATGGGGCGGGGGGGCTGGACATTTTCCAACTGCATGGCGATGGCACTAGCTTCGGCCATCCCGATCCAGATGGGCAGGAGGGATTCGCTGTGGGAATCGGCCAGGACGACGATGGGCATGCGGTTCAGCGGGTCCATGAAGAGGCCCTTGATTTGCATACGGACCTCTTTGCTGTCCGACCAGGCCATGCACGTCCTCCGCACCGGATTTCCCGAGCACAACCCGCTGGTCGTTGTGCATTCAAATTTATGCTGGGGTCCTCCCAGCGTCAAGAATTTGCAAGGCCAGGGCAAGGGCGGCCCGCATCCCATCCGGTCGAGCGACCCCCTGGCCGGCGATGTCAGGGGCGGCCCCGTGGTCAGGAGACGTCCGAACGAAAGGCAGGCCCATCGTCAGGTTCACGCCCTGACCGAAGTCCAGGAGTTTGACGGGGATCATCCCCTGGTCGTGGTAGAGGGCCACGACCAAGTCCCACCGGTCCTCCAGGGCCTGACGGAATAAGGTCTCGGCGGGAGCCGGACCCTCGACGGCCAGGCCCTCGGACTGAAGCATCCGCACAGCCGGCCGCACGACCCGTTCTTCCTCGTCACCCATCAGGCCACCTTCACCGGCGTGGGGATTCAGGCCGCAGACGGCGACCCGGGGCTCGGCGATACGAAACCACCGGATGAGGTCCCGGTAGGCGATTCGCACGGTCTCGACTACAAGAGCCGAGGAGAGGACCTCGGCAACCCGCCGGAGGGGAATATGGGCCGTCACGAAGGCGACCCGCAGGCGGGGCGTAATCATGCTCATGACCGTGCGGGTCTGGAAGCGAGCGGCCAGAAATTGGGTATGGTCCCATAGGAAATGGCCCGCCCATTCCAGACTCTTCTTCATGATGGGTGCCGTGACTAAGGCGTGGATCTCACCGGCCGCCAAGTCTCGGGCGGCGGCCTCCCACGACTGGGCGACCCACCGGCCGGCCGCCGCACTGGGTCGGCCCCATTGGGTATGCCCCGCGTCCCAGGGGATGTCGACCCACTCCAGGTCGGTCCCCTCAGGCCATGGCAGGCCCCACTGACGGGCCCAGAGGCGCAGGGCTTCGACGGGACCGTACACACGCAGAGAGAGTCGATGAGCCGGGCGGGTCGCCAGGGCTTTCAGGACGACCTCCGGACCGATCCCGTGGGGGTCCCCACACGTGACGCCGACCCGTAGGACGGAACCGCTGTTCATGGGACTAACCCTTAGCGAGGTCCCCGGCTTGGGCCTGCATGCCTTTAAGGTCGATGGTCCGGATTATGAGTCCTCTTCTAAGACCCGGGACCTGGAACCTTATCCCGCTGCATCCCTTATATCTACACTCCAAGACCTCCCTCGAGCGAGCGGGGCTTGGATTGGGCATCTTGCATCTCGCATCCTGCAAGATACGTCTACTGCATGTACTTCGGGGGGAGCTCGACGGCCGCCCCTTCCGTCGCCCCGATCATATCCTCTAAGCCTTCCATCCAAAGACGTACATTCGAGATAAAGGCCTTGAAGGATTCACTCAGCGTCGGGCCCGCCATCTCGGGGGCGGCCGCGGCTCGGACAAAGCTGTCGTAGAGATGAGGCGGTACGTGGAGGTTCTGCAAGTATTCCAGCATCTTCGACCGGGTCTCCTCGATGCGTCGGAGCGAGTGATCGTCGGGTCGGACCTGATAGATCTTGGCGTACTGGAACAGGGAGACGGCGTAAAAGCCCGCTAAGAAGGCCCAAAAGTAGGGTCGGGGAAGCATCTCGAAGGACTCGGTCAGGAGGTCGACCCATTCCCGATTCTGGCGCATCGCCTCCAAGATTTCCTCGATTTCGAGGCTCAGGGACCGGCCCATGACGACCGCCGAGCGGTTTAGGACGGCGTCTTCGGGCACTTCCGGATTCCCCAGCATGATGCCCAGGAAAAAGCTGTTGCTGACACGGCGACGTTCTTCTAGCGTCACCCGGTCCCACCAATTCATGGGTTTCCTCTTAATAGGGGACGACTCCGTGCTAAGTCCTGATAGGCGTCTGGCCCCCAAAGGCCGACGGCCTCAGTCTTCTGGACCCAATATACCCGAATCGCCGGGCGGGGGAAACTGGGCACCCGAAGGACCGATGCCGGCCCCAAGGTCCAGGGTTATTCCTGCGCCTTCCGAGCATTCCGCCGGGGCGCCGAGGCCGCCTTGGACAGACCTTCCCCTTCGGGTTCCCCGAGCGGAGACAGGACGACGGGCGTCCCGTCTTCTCGAAACCACCAGTGGGGTACTTCGACCCACAGGTCCTCGATGTTGTAATAAAACCGGGTGTCCTCATCAAATACGTGAATGATAAAGTCAGTGTAGTCGAGGACGACCCATCGGGCCGTCTCGTAACCCTCGACGTGATGAAGTCGGAGCCGGGGTTCCAAGGTCTCCCGGAGGTGGTCGACGATAGCCTGCACATGGGGCTGGACATCCCCATGACATATCATGATGTAATGGGCGTAGTCGCACAGCTGACGGACGTCGAGGACCAAGACCCCTTCGGCTTTCTTTTCCAGCGAGGCCTGAACGGCCACCCAGCAGTATTCGGGAAGCGTCGTCTTCATCGAGGCGAGACCTCCTCTGTATCGGGGTTGGGTGTTGGGTCTTTAGGGATCGCCGGGTAGAGATCCGACTTTCCCCCGCCTCTGACCCCTGGTCCCTCGCATCCAGACCTCGACCCCTCGTCATCCGGGCGGCTTCAAGGCATACAGCCGGTAGCGCTGGATGTAAGCCGCTACGGACGGTACGACCCAGTGGGCAAAGGCCTGGCCCTGTCGGCAGGCGTCCCGGACCTCTATCGCCTGGACGTCGACGGAGAGGTCCGGGATGAAGACGACTGCCGGCGGCGACGGCCACGGTTCCGGATGACCGACATAGAGGGGCGCAGACGGCAAGTAGGTAGCATGGTACGCCCGGACCTGCTCGACAGACACGGGTGGCCGGTGAAAGACACAGATCGTACACAGGTCCAGGTGACGTGGGAACTCATACCACGTATGGAAGGTCAGGTAAGCGTCGGCGCCCATCACGAAGACGACCTGATCGGGCTGAGTCCCCCAGGTCTGGTGAAAACGCCGGAGCGTCTCGACCGTGTAGGCCGGAGCGGCCCGGGTCAGCTCGTCGTCCCAGACCATCGCCCACGGACGGTCTTGCAAGGCCAGGACCAACATGGCGAAGCGGTGATGGGCGGGCGTCAGGGCTGTCGGGTCTCGGTGCGGCGGCGTACCCGAGGGCACAAAGAGAAACTTCCGGAACGAAGGCCGATGCCGGTACCACCAGTCGGCCACGGCCAGGTGGCCCCGATGTACCGGGTCAAAACGACCGCCAAAGAGGATCCAATCGCTCACCGCCTCGCCGTGTCTCCTATCCCTGTAGGCAGCGCGCAGGACAAAAAGCAAAGGGCATAGAGCATAAAGTTCTCCGCACACTATGCCCTACGCCCTTTGCTCGACGACGATCGCCTCGGCCGCCTGATGCAGGGTCTCGGCGACCCAGTCCATCAAGACCTCTAAGCCCTGCCCCGTCCGAGCCGAGATGACGAAAAACGGAGTCCCTTCCCGGGCGGCCGCCGCCGCCAGGCGCTCGACCCTTTCGGGGACAGCGATATCGTGCTTGGTCGCTACGACGGCCCGAGGCCGTTCCAGCAGGGCCGGGCTGTAGGCCGTCATCTCCCGGAGAAGGGTCTGGTAGGCTGGGACCGGGTCCGGAGCCGCTTCTGAACAGTCGACCAAGAGGAGGAGAACCCGAGTCCGCTCGATATGCCGCAGGAACTGAAGGCCCAGGCCCCGGCCCTGAGCGGCCCCCTCGATGATGCCCGGGATGTCGGCCATCACGAAGCGTCGGTAATGCTTCCAGAATACGACGCCCAGGTGAGGAACGGTCGTCGTAAAGGGGTAGGGAGCGATCTTCGGCTTGGCCGAAGAGACGGCTGCGATTAGGGTTGACTTCCCGGCATTGGGCCAGCCGACCAGACCGACGTCGGCCAACAGCTTGAGCTCCAGGCGGAGACGCCGCTGTTCGCCGGATTCGCCCGACTCGGCGATGTACGGCGCCCGCCGAGTCGGCGTCGCAAAGCGGGCGTTCCCCCGGCCGCCCCGACCGCCCCGGGCCACAAGGACTGCCTGCCCCGGCTCGGACAGGTCGGCGACCACTCGGCCGGCCTCGTCGTAGACGACCGTCCCGACGGGGACCCGCACGTAGAGGTCTGACCCGTCGCGACCCCTCTGGTTTTTGCCCCGACCGTGCTGGCCCCGCGGGGCTTCAAAATGGCGCTGGAACGTGAAGGGATACAATGTGTTCAGGTGAGGGTCAGCGACCAGAAAGACGTGGCCCCCCCGACCACCATCGCCGCCATCAGGTCCCCCCTTCGGGACATACTTCTCACGCCGGAATGATACACAGCCATTTCCGCCGTCTCCGGCCTTGACCACGATTTCGACGACGTCCACAAACATGCTTTTAGTAAAGGCGGGCAGGTCGGCAGATAGGAGTGTCAGAGCAACCCTGAGGATTGCTTACAAAAATGGCCGACGTCCATCGGAGCAAGGACCCGTCGGGGCCGGGCCGATGAGGGCCTGCGTTCGGACTACCCCGGCGCTACTTTTACACCCTACCGGCCTATCTGGCCTATCCCTGTCATGGGGTCACGGACTCGGTGGGCAGGACGTGGACGAAGCGGCCCATCCGGCCTTTCGTCTCGAACCGAACGAAGCCGTCGACCTTGGCGAACAGGGTCCAGTCGCGACCCACGCCGACATTCCGCCCCGGCTTGATCGGCGTCCCCCGTTGACGGACCAGGACGGCCCCCGCCCGGACGAACTGACCGTCGAAACGCTTGACGCCCAGATACTTAGGGTTGCTGTCCCGGCCGTTACGGGAACTACCTTGGCCCTTCTTGTGCGCCATAGGTACCTCCACAGGAAAGGTCCCGGGTCCCAGGTACTCGTTCCGGTTTAAGTAGAGGTGAATCAGGGCTTGACACTATCCCAGCGCATCTGACACCCCACACCGGTTGCCTGAGACCTGAGACCTTATTCCGCATCCCGGGGTTCGATAGCCTCCACGTAGACGACAGTCATCCACTGACGATGACCCTGCTTCTTTTTGTACTGTTCCTTCCGGCGCTTCTTAAACACGATGAGCTTCTTCGCCCGTTCATGGCGTCGGATAGTCGCCTTCACGACGTAATGCAAGGGCTGGCCGACGGCGACGGCCACGGGGTCTTCTGTCCGCACCAGGTGGACGTTCGTGAATTCAACGACCGTCCCCGGCGCTTGGTCGATCTTCTCGAGGCGGACCAAACGCCCGGGTCGCATGACGTACTGCTTACCGCCGTGTTCCACGATAGCATACATCGGTTCCTGCTCCTCATCGTTTAAACGATTCGGCCCTGGGCCATCCAACTCGCCCCACCGTCCAGACTTTCGTCGTCCGCGTGGGGTCTTACTATTTTGGTTCTCCGCCGATGCAGGGGCAACTGCCGGTCCTGCCGAACGGTCCTGTGGCCTGCGACCGTGATTCGGTTCTAAACGTCAGGATAAAGCCCCACTCCGGGTGTCCGGCACCGTCACTACGGGGGGCATTCGGGTAGGGACCTCTCGCGGGCCTCCCTATCCACGGGCCTATCGGTCCAAGACGATGGACTGACCCCGAAGCCCGTCTGTGGGGCAGGTGTCTCCGCTACTTGACAAGAGAAATTTTGGTGAATAAAATAGAGGTGCTCCTTTGGGGGAGACGCCGGACATGCTGAGAGAACTTCGCATTCATCACTTCGGGCCCTTTGAATCCGCTGAATGGAACCTTCATCCGGCTTGGACGGTCCTGACAGGCGAGACGGGCACCGGCAAGTCCCTCCTCATCGAAGCCCTTCAGTGCATCGCCGGTGAGCGGGCTCAGGCCCGATGGTTCTCGTCCCAGTCTCCCTGGACGGAGGTCGAGGCCGTCTGGGAGGTCCCCCGCCATCCCCAGCTCCGTCGGGTCCTCGAGGGCCTGGGCCTGGTCGAAGAGGGGGACGATGCGACCCTGGTCGTCCGGCGTCGGATTTACACCGACGGCCGTCAACAGGTGTGGCTCCAGAGTCGTCGTTCGACCCTGAAGAACCTGCAGGCGGTCATGCGGCTATTCTTGGACATTTGCGACCAGTGGGGTATCGCCCGCATGCTCTCCAGCGATGTCCAGCGGGCCTGGTTAGACATTTACGGTCAGCACGACGACCTCTTGAAGAGAGTCCACCGCCTGGCCCGCCAGATCCGTCTGCACGCTAAGGCCCTGCGGGCGGCCGAGTCGCCGGAGACGATCCGGCAGCGTCTGACGGGGATGCGTCAAGAGTGGCAGGAACTCACGGCCGCTGACTTGAAACCGGGCGAAGATGCAGAATTGGAGTGCCAATTTCAGTTCCTTAGCCGTTCTCTTCAGATCCAGGAGGCCATCGAGGCTCTGGTCCAGGACCTTCAGGAGGGGGACAGGCCCTTTCTCCAGCGGGTTCGCCACTGGCAGAAGACCCTCGAGGACTTAGCCCAGTGGGATTCCAATTTGACTGGCTACGTCCCGACGTTGGACGAATGGCGGGCGACGGCCCAGGCCCTCGTATTTGACCTCGTACGGCTCCGGGATCGGGTCCAGTGGGATCCAGCCGAGTGGCAACGGGTCGAGAGCCGGCTCGGCTTTTTAGAGCATCTGAAGCGGAAATATCGGATGGACTATATGGGCCTCTTGACCTACCGGGACCGACTGACCCAGGAGATCGATCGGCTCGAGCGGCAACTCTCCCAAAAAGACGAACTCCGGGCCGAGGTCGAACGGCTCTACCAGGCCTATCGGGAGGCGGCCGTCGAGCTTCATCATCGCCGTGTCCGGGCGGCCCAGCGGCTTTCGGAGGTGGCGACTGAGCAAGTTCGTCGACTGGCCTTGTCGGACGCCGAACTCCGGGTCGAGGTCACCGAGGTCCACCTCCCCGAGATGTGGTCGCCGGACGTGACGGTCCATGAGACGGGCCCTGACCGGGTCGTCTTCCAGTTCCGGTCCCACGGCGGGCTCCCCTGGCTTCCCCTCGTGCAGGTCGCCTCAGGGGGTGAACTGGCCCGGGCCGTCCTGGCTCTGAAGACCGTCGTCGGACGGACAGCCTGGCCCCGGACGGTCGTGTTCGACGAGGTCGAGATGGGCGTCGGCGGGGAAGCCCTCGAGGCCGTCGGTCAGATGCTTCGGGCCGTCGCTGCTTTCGACCAGGTCGTCACGGTCACGCACTGGCCCCAGTTGGCTGCCATGGCCGATGACCACTGGCAGGTCCTGAAGGAGACCCAGGCGGGTAAGACTGTCCTGACCCTGCGGGCCCTGACGCCCGCCGAGCGGGTCCAGGAGATCGTCCGGATGCTGGGTGGACAAGCCGTGGCGCCGACCGTCCGGGCTCATGCGGAAGCTCTGCTCGAGCGCTTCCGGAAGATTTCATGATTAGGCGTCGGGTGTCGTGGAATGGCGAATGGGACTTAGGCCGGAAATTTCGGGCGTTCGCCCTAAGTCCCATCCTACTACAGCTCTTAACGCCTAAGGCCTAGCGCCTGATGCCCCTATCGTCAATACACCATTCGAAATCCGCAATTCGCAATCTTATCCCGCGTTCTGTCCATATCCTCAGCCCCGCGACCTTTGCAAAATCCTATAAGGCGGTCTACCTTAGGAGGGGTTTCGGTCGAGAGGTCTGAGATAGACGTAGGGCTTTATCGGAAAGGAGGCCAGTATGTCTTATCGGGCCTTTGAAGAGCGCATGCGGGAGCTTCGGGAGCGGCTTCTCTACATGGCCCGTCTGGTCCGGGAGATGGTCGAGGCCAGCGTGCAGGGCCTGCGGCAACAAGACCCCCGCCTCCTGCAACGAGTCCTCCAGACGGAAGATACAGTCAATCAGCTGGAGATCGAGATCGACGAGCGATGTGCCACGATCCTGGCCTTACATCAGCCCGAGGCCCGGGACCTCCGGACGATTCTGATGATCCTGAAGATCAACAACGACTTGGAGCGGATCGGCGACCACGCCGTCAACATCGTCGGCCATGCCCAGGCCCTCCTGGGACAGCCGTCGGTCAAGCCCCTGGTCGACATCCCCCGGATGCAGGAGCTGGCCTGTCAGATGTTAGACCTGGCCCTGGAGGCCTTCATCTACGGCAAGGAGGACCAGGCCCGTCGAGTCTGCCAGATGGACGACCTGGTCGACCACCTGCGGGACCAAGTCATCCGGGAACTGTTGACCTACATGATGCAGAACCCCCACGTCATCGACCAGGCCTTGCGGCTCATCCTGATTAGTCGGGACCTCGAGCGGGTCGCCGACCTGTCGACGAACATCGCTGAGGACGTCGTCTACATGGTCGCCGGGATCACGATCAAGCACCATGCCCAGGAGAAGCTGGCTCAGACGTCCACGACGTAGGTCGCCCGCCAGCGACCCTCGGCGTCTTGCCATACCTGGAGACGGTAGTACGTGATAGCTTTGATCTCCCGTTCGAGGGGCTCCCGAGTGATATCAAACCGTCCCCCGCGCAGGATCGCCCGGAGGCGTCGGGGAGAAAGTTCGTGAAAGACCCGCTCGGGATAGACTTCGTGATGCGTGCTCTGGGCGTAGAGAAGCTCGCTTAGGAAATCCTTCAGCAGGACTTCGACGTCGGGTGCCTCCAGGGCGATTTCCCGCTGGGTCGCTTGGACGATGGTGAAATGATGCCGCAATAAGTCATAGAGGCCGTCTGCGGCCGCCTGGAAGAGGTCTTCCAGGGTGACCCCCCAGGCCTGGATGCCCATCTCGCCTTCGTGCTCCATCCACTCGAAGCCCCGCGGACTCATGGGTCACCGACGAGAAAGGCCCACGTCTAAGATGCAGGATGCAGGATACAAGATGTAAGATGCGGGACGCAAGATGCAGGATGGGCAATGAATCTGAGGCCCGCTCACTAGGGCGGGGTCTTCGGCTGCGGAGGTTCTTCATGGACCCCGCCCTATAGGATCCCAGTCCCAAGGCCGGGACCTTCCGTGTACCCGCAGTTTGCGAACCGTGGCGGACCCTTATAGAATGTCTTTTCTGTCGCCCGGTGACGAATCGGGATAGACCCTCCCCTGGCGAGAGCTTCTTGTTTGGGAGTCTCCGAGGCATGTCGCCGCTGGGACGTAGATGGCCTTTGGGCGCCTTGTGGCCGCCCCCGGATCCAGGTTCGCAATGTCTGGAGGTCAAGCGATGCAGGAACGACCGAATGCCGTAACCCTGCGCGGAACCCCCTTTACGCTGCTGGGTCCCGAACTCAAAGTCGGTGACCCAGCCCCGGACTTCCGACTCATGAATACGAGCCTTCAGCCCGTCACATTGAAGGATTTTGCCGGCAAGATCAAAATCCTGAGTAGCGTGCCGTCTTTGGATACAGACGTGTGCAGTCGAGAGACTCAGAAGTTCAATCAATTGGCGGCTCAGATGGGCGATGATGTCGTCGTCCTGACCGTCAGCATGGACCTGCCTTTTGCGCAGAACCGTTGGTGCGGCGCGCACGGCGTGGACCGTGTCATTACGCTGTCGGACTATCTGGACCACTCCTTTGGCCTGAACTACGGCGTCCGGATCAAGGAATTAGGTTTATTAGCCCGGGTCGTCTTCATCGTAGACCGGCAGGACGTCCTTCGGTACGTCCAGCGGGTGCCTGAAATCACTCAGGAGCCGGACTATGAGGACGTCCTCCGGGCCCTAAAGGGCATTCAGAAGGCGTAATCCGCTGTCAAGGACGGACCCTAAGACTACGGGCTTAGACTTGTCTCGGAATCTTGGTTCACCTCGTCTCGGTCGGAGGCACGCGAGGCTATGGTCTGGCCCTGACACCCAAGACCTTACACCACGGAAGATTAGACGGCATATGTGGAGACTTCGGGTCCTCGGGTTTCTGATCTTGGCTCTGGGGGATTGGATCGGGACTTCGCCGTCGGCCTCAGCAGACCGGCCGGCCGGCGAGCTCCGTATCGGGGTCGTGCTGTCGTTGAGCGGGCGCAATCAGGGCGTCGGTCGGGCGATGCAAGGAGCCATCGAACAGGCCGTGCGGGATGCGGTGGGCCGGATCCCCCGCCTGCCCTCCATCCGGCTGGAGTGGGGCGACGATCAAGGTACGGCCCGTCAGGCTTCCAGCGAGACCCGGCGGCTGGCTCAGGCGGCGGGGGTCTCTATCTTCTTGGGTGGCTCAGGCTCCAATCAGGCCTTGGCGATGGCGCAGGTGTGCGTGCGTCTAAGCCTGCTGTGTTTGACGCCTTCGGCGACGCATACCCAGCTTGAGCACATGGGCCCCCTGGTCTTCCGATTCCTACCGTCGAATGAAACGATGGCCGCCTTTCTGGCGCGCGTCGCCGTCCAGGACCTGAAGCTTCAGGAGGTGGCCCTTCTGACAAACGTGAGCAATGCCTTCAGCACAGACCTGGCCCGGGCCTTCCGGAAGCACTACGAATCGGCCGGGGGCCGAGTCCTCCAAGAGGTTGTCTACGACGCCGAGACGCCGCCAGGTACCGTCCTGGCCCGGACGGGTACGGCCCCAGCCGTATTTTTACCGGACAATCAGAACATGACGGTCCCGATCGTGACTGTCTGGGCCGAGAAGGCGCCGTCTCGTCCCGTCTTCCTGGGGCCGGATTCCTGGTCGATTCCCGAGGTCTGGGCTCTGTTCCGTCGGTACGGCCTGACGGCCTATTACGTGACGTACTATGACCCCACGGCCCCAGCCTGGCGGGACTTTGCTCAGCGTCTGCGCAAGAAGCCAGAGGAGGTCAGTGCTTTTGAGGGTGCCGCCTACGACAGCATGACCCTCTTGTTAGAAGCTGTCGCTCGGGCCGAATCGCCGACTCCAGCGGCCGTCGCCCAAGTCTTGCGCCAGATGTCTCTGGAAGGCGTGACCGGCCGGGTCCGTTTCCGGCAGTCCCAGTCCGCCGACCACGAACTTTTCGTCCTTCAGGTCCTGCCCGATCGCCTGCGGGTCGTCGTTTCTTCCGTACAAGGCAGGTAACGAGCCATCAGCCTGAGACCCTGGTGATGTCTCGATGAAGCTTTCGGTCATCATCCCGGTCTATAACGAGGTCGATACGATCGCGGAGGTCCTCCGACGCGTCCAAGCGGTTCCCATCGAGAAGGAGATCATCGTCGTCGATGACGGCTCCTGGGACGGGACCCGGGAGTGGCTTCAGCATTATCAGGCCCCCGAGGCTCGGGTCGTCTTCCATGACCGGAATCGGGGAAAGGGGGCCGCCATCCGGACGGGCCTCCAGCATGTCACGGGCGACGTCGTCCTCATTCAGGACGCTGACCTGGAACTCGACCCGGCCGAGTATCCCGTCTTATTGGAGCCCATCCAACGGGGAGAAACCCAGGTCGTGTTCGGGTCCCGTTTTCTGCGACGCCCCGAGCGGGTCTGGTGGGCGACCTATCTC
>JANXAA010000150.1 GCA_025061865.1 Acidobacteriota bacterium
CGGCCCCCGACTCGACGAAGACCGTCGCCCCCAAAGCTGTCAGCTCCCGGACGCCCGCCGGCGTCAGGACGACCCGCCGCTCGGTCATCCGGCCCTCATCGAACTCCCGCAGCACACCGACCGAGACCATGACCCCTGGCTCCCTTCGCGCAGAATTCACTCCTCAGGAGGCGCTGACGGAGAGGATACTTTATCTGCCCCAATCCCTAAAAGGGCCGCGCCCTTCCGACGCGGAAGGTAACAACTTCAATGCCACATGGAACTCATTCGGCATCGCTACGAGGGCCGGAAGTACCGTTCGAGGACGGCGGTCGTCCGACGCGTATTCTCTTCCAGAGCCAGGAAGAGGCTAATCATCTCCCCAAAGGCGTAAGACCCGAGGGCGAACAAGCCACCGTACAAGATGGTTAAAACCGCCCACAGGACGCCCCCGAGGGTGCTCCCGACCAGGCGAGCGAACTCCCGACCAGCCGGCGCCTCCGGTAAGGCCGCGCCCCCGATGACAGCGACCCCGCAAATGAAGAGGGACGCCAACAGCATGAGGCCCCCGATCAAGATACCCAGGACTTTGTAAAGGCCCGCGACGAAACGCAAGACTCGAAATTTCTTCTCCATTCCCCTCCTCCTGACAACACAGCGACCTCAAAAAGTTATCACCCCAAACTCTCTTCCCCAAAGGGAGAGAGGGATACTGAGGGCCCGCCGTCCTACCGCTTTCCCAGACCCAAGGGTTCTGGGGAGTCATGGGTAACCCCAGTTGTGACCTACCGGTACAGGCGGGCAAGGATCTCACCCGCCTTCTATCGACCTCGCTCCGGGCGAGCAGGGCTCGGATCATCTCAGGAACTCCACCTGAGTGGGTAGGACTCGGATGATTTCGGGAACCCCGTCTTAGCGAGCGGGGGTTGGATTTAGGGTAGCAGGATGGCTTCATTCGTAGAAGCACGTCAGCGTCTGTCGGGTTTGCATCTTGCGGCCACATTCAGTATCTTGCGGCTTTTCAGGGGCGGAGTGGCTTGGGTCTATGCCGCAACAGAAAACCGCATGGGGCCGATTACCTGGATACGAACGCAAGGCGCTCCCGGCCTTTCGCGGTTGGGGGGTCATGCTAGGGCCAGGTGTGGTGTGGCTGGCATTGGCTCAGGGGAGTGGGGAGCTCATCTGGTGGCCCTGGCTGGTCGCCAAGTACGGGACGGCCTTTCTGTTTTTACTCGTCCCGGCCTGTCTCTTGCAGTTTCCCCTGAACTACGCCATCGGTCGCTATACGCTCCTGACCGGCGAGAGCATCTGGCAGGGCTTCATCCGGTTGAATCGGTGGTTTGCCCTGGGTCTATGGATCCTGATGACGGTCCAGTTCCTCTGGTTTGGGGCCTTCGTGACGGCCGGGAGCACGGGGTTAGCGGCCCTCATCGACTTTCCGGTCGGCTGGAGTCAGCCGGCGAAGACCCTTTTCTGGTCGTGGCTGACCATCGGCGTCCTCTTTCCGGCTCTCCTGGTGAGCCCCGTCGCTTACCGTCTGATCGAGCGTCTCATGGGGCTCATGGCGGTCGTGACCTTTGTGGGACTCCTGACGGCCTGCAGTCGACCCGAGGTGCTTCGCGCCCTTCCTGAATTTCTACGTGGCTTGGTCTGGCCGGCCTTTCCGCCCTTTGCTGCCCTTCCCCGCCCATGGGACCCACAAGACGCCACGCCCCTGCTGACAGCCATCACCTTCGCGGGCCTGGGGGGCTTTTGGACCCTGTTTTACTCGTACTGGCTTCGGGAAAAGGGAGCCGGCATGGCGGCTCTCATGGGCCACATCACGAGTCCGATCACCGGCCGTCCGGAGGCGATCCCTCTGGGCGGGGCCGTCCCGGAGGCGCACGCCGACACGAGGGTCCGTTGGCAGGCCTGGCGGGCCTTTCTGTGCGTGGACAGCGCCGTCGGTATCGGGGGCAACATCCTAACGACGCTGATGACGAGCCTTCTGGCCTTCGCCCTGCTCTATCCCCAGGGGCTGGTCCCCCAGGAATGGGAGTTGGTCGTGCATCAGATGCGCTTCTTGGAGGTCGTCTGGGGCCCCTGGGGGCGGCTCCTCTTTGCCGTCGTGGCGGCCGGCTTCCTGTCGGACACGTGGTTGACGACGCTGGACGCCGTAAGCCGGGTCCACACGGACTTTGTCCTGAGCTACTTCCCGAAGGCCCGCCGGTGGCACCCCCGGACCTGGTACTACGGCATCGTCATTGTCTTGACGGGGGTCACCGTCGTGACTATGCATTTTGCCAGTCCGGCCGCTCTCATCCTCCTCAGCGCCGTCTTGGGATTCATTGGGACAGTCGTCTTCACGGGGGCCCTGCTGGTCTTGAATTATGTCTGGCTCCCCCGCTTCTTACCCGAGGCCGTCCGACCTCACCCCATCGGCGCCGGGGCCCTGGGCTTTTCCTGGCTGACGTATCTGATCCTGGCCAGCGTGTACTTGAGCCTGCTCTGAGTTGCGGGACGGCGGGATGATACACCGGGCGCCTCAGGTCGACGCCGGCATGACAGCCGGTGTCTTACGTCTTTGGGACGCCGCCAGGACGGGAAGACGCTACTATCTCAGGGCAGGCGGATGTCCAGGGTCTGGTTCGCCGAGACCTTCAGGGCTTGGGCGTGTTCTGTCTTCCGGGTCTCGTGCCATACGGATAGCGTGTATTCTCCGGGCGGGACCGACAGACTGTAAACCCCCTGCCCATCCGTCTTCGCAAAGTAGGGCGTCTCCAGGACGACGACCCAGGCTTTCATCTCCTGATGGGTCGCGCAGAGGATCATCGCCCGACAGGGCTTCTTAAAGGTAAAGCTGGCCTTCTGACCCGGCAGGAAGTACCCCAGGTTGAAGCGGTCGGCACACGGCGTAGGGCTGAAGACGTTGTGCCGGATGACGGCCTTCTCTGAATTCAGGAACTCGACGGTCGTCCCGACGACGACGGGCAAGACGTGAGGGATGAACGTCATCTCGACCTGGTCCATCACAGCCGGCTTCGAAGGCGGCGTGACGGGTGTCGGATTTTTCGACGTCAAATACACGACGGCATCGGCCAAGGGCATACCGTCTTTGTCGAGGACCCGACCCTTCAGGTCGGCCGCTGAACCGGCAAAGGCCAGGGTCACAAGAAAGCACGTCATGCCCATGAGGACTTTTCCATTCATCGGAAACCTCCACCATTTTTAGGAGTTGGGGGGCGGGCGTTAGATGTTGGGCCTTTAGGGATCGGGGGGCGGGGCAGGCCTTTCCCCGATCCCTGACTCCCGAGGCCCGAAAACCTAACACCCAGCACCCGACACCGCATTGCCTCACCGCCTTACGGCTTCATCTTTCATGAGGTCCGACCATCGGACGGGCCGATTCGAGTCGTCCGACTCGGGTGGCGTCCGGAAGGCCCGCCAGGGCCCGCCCATGGGGCCCTGCCAGCGGTCGCTCCGGACGTACCAGACTTCCTGGACGGGTGTCCAGCGGCCCGTCTCATCCATCACCCAGGCGCCGACGACGCGGGGGGTCTCCCGTCGGTAAGACCGGACTAGGCATACGATGTCATCAAACTTTCGGACCGTCCCGTCGTCCAGACGGTATTGACCCGCGAACTGAGGGTCCGTGATGAGCATCCGGCAGTGGTCGCAGGTCTCGGCGCCCCACTGAATGTCGACCGGACCCGAGGCGGACCTACAGCCGAGGGCCCCGCCGACAAGGTCGACGGTGAGCAGGAGAAGGACCCACCTCCGCTGGGGAGTCCGGAACGAAGAATGAGGATCGAGGATTGACAGATGCATACCGGACCCACGCGTCCTCAAGGACAGAAGGCGAAGAGTCCAGAGCCTCGGGTCGGAGACCGAACTCTTCGCCCTATACGCTTTGCCCTATGCTCGTTGCCCTCGGCATGCTCACGTCCCTTCGGCTGAAGGGCGCCCGTGCCAGACCGCCTGGTCGCCAAATCCGAAGCGGATGCGGGCCAGGACCCAGGCCATGCCGGTCCATACGAGAAGGCTCCCTGCTAATAAGAGTCGGAGGCCCGAAATACCCATCCGGGCCAGGGCCCATCCCACGGCGGGTCCTAGGATGTCCAGCCGGTCAGTCAGCGTCGAGAGGGCCAGGACCCGAAAGCTCTGGACCGGATTCAGAGCCGTCAGGAAAAAGAGGTTCGGCGCCGACAGCCGCAGGAACAGGGCCGCCGTCAGCAGGACCGGGTCCGAGACGAGCAGGAACAATAGTCCGAGGCCCAGGACCCCGCCGGTCGCCCGGGCCTGGGTCGGCGACCATGCCGAGACGGCCATCCCGAGGCCCAAGGCCAGGAGTATTAGGCCCAGGCCAGCGGCCGTAAACAGGCCGTACATCCCCAAGCTCCCGCCGCCGTGCCGCAGGAGGGCCAGGGCCGTGACACCCTGACCGATCAAGAACAGACCCGCCAGGGGACTGAACCGGCCCAGGGCCTTCCCCCAGAAGACCTCCGAGGGCTCGACCGGCTGGGTCAGCAGGTAAGTCAGGCGCCCGGTCTCCCGCTCAGGGGCGATGGCCTGGGCACCGGCTAGGAGGCCGAGCCACGGGAGGCCAAAGGCCAGGAGTTGGAAGTAGGCGATGGCCACCCGGTGAGGACCGAACCATCCGACGGGGAACAGGCGAGCATTCCATAGGAGCAAACCCAGGCCGAACAAGACGGCGTACCCGACCGGGACCCACCGCTGACGGAGGAGTTGTCGAGCTTCTTTCCAAGCGATCCAACGGAGCACGGTCCACCGCATGGCTCACGCCTCCCCTTCGTCGGACAACCAGTCGATGCGGATCACCGCATTTCCGCCGGCCTGCAGGGTTTGAACGGCTTGCCATCGGCTTGCCCAGGGTCCTCGCAGGACGACGCACGTCGAATCGCCTAAGCCGTCAGGAGCGAAGCGCAGGATTTGCCAGTCTGGGGGCAAGCGCCGGATCCAATCTTCGTTAGGCTGTCGTAAGACCCAGGCCTTTAGGCGGGCCCACTGGGGTTCGAAAGCCTCCGAGACCAGTCGTCCGTCCTCGAGCCATAGGTACCGGGCTGCTTCCAAGACCCGGTCCTCCCACCGGTGGGTCGTCATCAGGACCGTGACGCCCTGGGCCTGCTTTCGTCGCAGGACCTCCCAGAGCAGGGCCCGCGTGGGCCGGTCTAAGTGGGCCGTCGGCTCGTCCAGCACTAGGACCGGCGGGTCACCCAACAGGGCCAGGGCCAGCGAGACCCGTTGGAGCCATCCACCCGATAGCGTCCCCGGATAGGCATTCAGGTAGGCCGAGACTCCGAAGGCCTGGACGGCTTCTGAGAGAGTCGAGGGCCTCAATCCCCGCAGGGCGGCGAACAGCCGGAAGTGCTCCCCGACGGTCATCTCGGGGAACAGGGCCGGCGCCTGGGGTACATAACCGACCTGGGTCATGGCCGCCTGGTGGGCCCGGCGCACGTCGTGGCCCCCGATCCGGACGGTCCCCTCTATCGGGAGGAGGCCCAGGAGGGCCCGAAGCAGAGATGTCTTCCCCGCTCCGTTCGGTCCGCCGATGACGACGGTCTCCCCAGGCCGAACCCGCAGGCCAATGTCGCGGAGGACGACCCGGCTGCCTAAGACGACACCCCGAATCTCCGCCTCAACGATAAATTCCATCATATGCATGACTCCCTTTAGGGCAGTAGGGCAATAAGGCAAGCACCGGCTCGAAGTCTTACCGCCCTACTGCCTTACTGCCTTCACTAGAAAGCCGCCTAGGAGGACCAGGGCTAAGCCGCCCAGGCCCCAGATGACCGGGCCGTCGCCCTCTCGCGGAAAGGCCGTCCGGAGTGCCACGGGTAGGTCCGCAAGGGTCGCGGATCTTCCATCCGGGGCCGGATCGGAAACAGCGGCAGGAGGCGACCGACCCCCTCAAGGACC
>JANXAA010000151.1:0-2182 GCA_025061865.1 Acidobacteriota bacterium
TGGCGGCCCGTCGCCTTCGTCCCTTCGAGCTATCCCTTTCTCCATCCTTATCAACAAGCCGAGGTCCAAGTCCAGGGTCGGCGAGTCGGCTTCTTGGGTACCTTTCACCCCCGTTGGACGGAACTTTATGAATTCCGGACGCCGGTCTATCTGGCTGAGCTGAATTGGGACTTGCTCCGGACCCTCCCCAGGGCCATACCCGTGTTCCAAGAGTGGTCCCGACTCCCGGCCATCGTACGGGACGTCTCCCTCATCGTGCCCGAGTCTGTCCCGTACGCCGCCGTCGAACAGGCCCTCGCCGAGGGCCAGGTGCTCGAACTGGCCCGTTGGGACCTCATCGACCGATACGTGGGCCCCCAGGTCCCGACGGGCTGCCTGAGCTATACGATCCGCCTCACCTTTTATCCCCAAGCGCCCCGGTCTTCGGAAGAGTTGGACGAGCGTATCCAGCGACTCCTGACGGACCTATCCGACCGCATCGGGGCGAGGCTTCGAACTGATTGAGGACTCTAGATGTTCCCTGTCTCTGAATCCGACGTTCGTATCGGCTGGCGGGTCGTCCTGACGACCGGGTCTCTGACGGAAGCGCTCTTAGTCCAGCGGCTCCTGCAGGGATACGGTCTAACCGGGCGCATCCAAGCCCCGGCTCCTTACCAAGTCTTTCCCTTTTCCATGGCCGGGACCGGCTGGGATTGGTATCGGGTCTTGGTCCTGGCCGAGGAGTGGCCGGAGGCCCAACGGATCATCGACGAACACCGCTGTCGATACCCCTGGCTTCGGCTAGTCGAGTCGGAGGCAAAGGAGTCCACCTCATGACGATATCGGACCCCGAACGTCTGGAAAGCCTTATTCAAACATGGTCCACGGGTGGAGACCTTGTCCAGTCTATTCGACAAGCCCTGGACCGGACGGACGACCATCCGGCCTTGGCCCTGTGGGCCTATCAGGACGAGCAAGTCGGGGCTCTCCTCACAGCCCACCGCAAGATCGCCGGCTGGGTCGATATCCTCCGCCAGGTCGTCCCCGCTGAGGCTTGGAGACCTGAATGGGCTCGACTCCTGAATCGTTTGCCGGCTGTGCTCCGAATGTGGGTCCTCCAGACATGGTCCCGCCGATGGCTCCCCGAGTCGGACTTCTGGGCCGGCTGTCTGAATGATGCCACTGTCCTTCAGTGGCTCCTCCAATGGAGCCGTCAGGATTCCGCCTGGCAGGTGTGGGTCGTCCAGCGGGCCCACCATATCCGGTCCGATCGGATGCGTCGTAAAATTCTGCCGGAAGCTCCCCAGGCCGCGCCCCCGCTGGCGCAGACAGAGGCACCGAACTGGGAAGTCGCTTCCTCGGTCCACTACGTCACCCCCATAAATGGGCGCTACTATTGGTTGATTCGATATACGAGTGCCGCGTCTGACGCTTGGGCCATCTTGGGCCTTCGCACCCAGGTGGACCACACAGTCCAGGACGCCGTCCTCGTCCGACTGGACTCTGAGGACCGGACAGAGCTCTTCAGGACGTCCCATCCGAGCTACCAGGTCCTCTTTCCCTACCTGATGCTCCAGCACCCGGCCCTCTTTGAGCCGGACCTGAACCTTCTTACCCAGGGCCGATTTCGCCGCCGGACTATCCGCTTGGAGAGTGCCAGTCCCTTCATCATCCAAGCCCTGGAGCACACACCGCGGGACGCTTGGCCGTTCTACTTACGGACTTACGCCGCCGCCTTCGTGGACCCCTGGCTTCGATGGGACGCCACGCCGGAACTCGGCCGGGTCCGGGACCTCCTGAAGGTCTCTGTCTTCTCGGCGACGGAGACAGCCCAGCTCCCCTTCTCTCACTCGAAAGAGGCTGCCTCCTTCCTGGTCCACCTCTTCAACGTCCTCTGGGGATACCATGCGCCTGACGAGATGACCCGCCTTGTAGACTGGTTGGACACGGTGACGCAGGACCTACGACGCTCCTCCTTTCTGGAACGCTTTATCGAGCGTTATCGGGGCTCCGTCTTCGCCCCTGTCCCGCCTCGCTTGTCCCCCGAGGTCCGGCAGGCCTTAGCCAAAGCCTATCTGCTAGTCCAGAATCGACCCCTGGACGAGGCAGTCGCCGCTGGGATAAAGACCCTCCTGACTTGGACCCTCCAAGACCTCGCGGACTGGGTCCGAAGCTTAGCTCGGACCACCGCCTCACCGTCCCA
>JANXAA010000151.1:2192-5894 GCA_025061865.1 Acidobacteriota bacterium
GACCCGGATGTCTCGTGAAGATACGGAGATACGACGTGCGAGATGAGGCCTCCGGGTAGAGGCCTGAGGATGCTCTGCCGAAGCCTCATTTGCGACTCAAAATCCCCAATACGCAATTCCCTCTCCCATCCAGCATCCAGACCCACACCTGTACTTCCCCGAGCCGGGGGACTATCTTAGAGAGACCGCCTCCCAGGGTGTCGCTTCTCCAACTTCCTCAGGAGGAAGGGACGATGGCCGTCTCATTGGATAAGGTCTATGAGGCCCTTAAGACGTGCTATGACCCCGAGATCCCTATTAATATCGTGGACCTGGGCCTCATCTATGACGTACAGGTCGACGAAAACGATAAGGTCTACGTCAAGATGACTCTCACGGCGCCAGGCTGTCCCATCGCCGCCGAGTTTCCGGAAATGGTCCGTCAAAGACTCATCGAGCTGGCCGGGGCTCACGACGCCGAGGTCGAGATCGTGTGGTTCCCCCCGTGGAATCCGGATATGATGTCGGAAGAAGCCAAGCGGATGTTGGGGTGGATATAAGCGAAGGGCAATCGGGCGACAAGGCAGTCGGGCAGTCAGGCAATCCGCTCGTCCAGGTGTTCGGTCAGCCGCCCCCTGTGTGGTCGAATCCCATCTTCACGAAACCGGAGCGTAGGCCTCCGTCCTACGGGTCTCAGGCCTGCGGGATCAGTTTCGGACGAGGCAAGCCATGGACGCGGCAAAGCTTCGAGAGACTGTCTTGAGCCGTCTCAAGACGGTGACTTACCCGGGATTTAGCCGGGATATCGTGTCCTTCGGAATGATCCGAGACGTGGCCGTCGACGACCAGGGTCGGGTAACGGTCACGATCGTATACTCCACCGAGCCGGACCGCATCCGACAAGCTATCGAGCAGGCTGTCGTCCAGGTCATCCAGGGCATCCAGGATGTCCAAAGCGTTGAAGTCCGGGCGACCCATCGGGAGATGGCCCGCCCGAGTGTCCCTCAGAAACAGCCTGTCCCAGGCGTTCAACACGTTATCGCCGTTGCGTCGGCCAAAGGAGGTGTCGGGAAGTCGACAGTCGCCGTAAACTTGGCGTATGCCTTGAAGGAGCTGGGTTATGCCGTCGGTTTACTGGACGCCGATATCTACGGTCCCAGCGCCCCTATCATGCTGAAGACAGAGGGGGAACCGACGACGGACGGTCGACGGATCTTCCCCGTCCCGGCGATGGGCCTCAAGATGATCTCCATCGGATTTTTCCTGCCGACGGAGGACCAAGCTCTCATCTGGCGGGGTCCGATGGTTATGAAGGCC
Source organism: Acidobacteriota bacterium (assembly GCA_025061865.1). GTDB lineage: Bacteria > Acidobacteriota > HRBIN11 > HRBIN11 > HRBIN11 > HRBIN11. The sequence goes on from JANXAA010000151.1 coordinate 3,489, forward strand.
GTCCATCAGCTCGTGTGGGACGTCGAATGGGCTTCCCTGGACTATCTGGTCGTAGACCTGCCGCCAGGAACGGGAGATGCCCAACTGACCCTCCTGCAGGAGGTCCAGCTCTCGGGGGCCATCATCGTCACGACGCCCCAACGGGTGGCCCTCGTCGACGCCCGGAAAGGTGTGACGATGTTCAGACGCTTGGAGACGTCCGTCCTGGGTATCGTCGAGAACATGAGCTACTTCCAGTGCCCCAAGTGCGGGGAGGTTTACGAGATCTTTGACCGCCGCGGCGGCTTCCACGCGGCGAAGATGCTGGGTGTTCCCTTCTTGGGTGAGATCCCTATTGAGCCTCGCCTCCGGGAGGGGGCCGACCGGGGCGAACCGGTTTTCTTGTGTGCACCCGACTCGGAAGTCACCCGGGCCTTCATGGAAATCGCTCGCAAGGTCGTCGACGCCTTGCCCGTCCCTTCTGCTCGTCAGTAGGATCTCCCAGGGAGAATGGCGATGGCCGTCTCGGCTACACGCCTGCGTCGGGTCTCTCAGCTGGACGATTGGCTCCGTCTACCCGAGGGGCCGCCTTACTACGAACTGGAGGAGGGAAGGCTCGTTCGCATGCCCTCACCGACGCGCCAGCATCAAAAGATTGTCGGTCGACTCTTTGCCCTGCTGGACGACTGGGTGACGCCTCGCGACTTGGGGACGGTCGTCATGGAGGTAGACGTGGCCCTCCCGACGGGACGGGGGTACATCCCCGACCTGGCCTTCGTCCGACGGGAACGGGAAGCCGACCTCTTGACGCCGGACGGCAAGGTCCGGGGCGTGCCCGACCTGGTCGTCGAGGTCGTCTCGCCGGGGACGCATGGGCGGGACCGGTACACCAAGTTCCGGGCTTACTGGACGGCCGGGGTCGCCTGGTACTGGTTAGTCGACAGCGAGACCCTGGTCATCCAAGAGTTTCAGTACACGCCTGAAGGTTACCTCTGTCGGGCGACCGTCGAGGCAGGAGAGGTCTTTCGGCCTCAGACCTTGCCGGGCTTGGAGGTCGATTTGGCAGCCCTCGTAGGGGCGACGGAACGGCGGACCTCATCGAAACGGACCGAGCAAAAGCGATAACAGTGGGTGTCGGGTGTGGGAGGTCGGGGGGATTAGGTCTTTTCCAACTCCTTAAGCCCCTGATCCTTGACCCTTAAAGACTCACACGAAAACATGGGAGTTGGCTTATGGAGCGCTTCAGATGGTGGATTTGTGTCGGGCTGAATTACGGGTTCCTGGTGGCGATGGCCGTCGGGGTCGAACGAGACATCCGACTCGACGGCCTGACGGTCACACCGATCTATCATGGAACCGTGTGGGTCACCCTGCAAGAAGGTGATCAGGCGTGGCACGTCGCCGTGGATCCCTGGAAGCAGGCCCCTCTGCCAAAGGATAAGAAGGCGCACCTTATCCTTGTCACCGACGTCCACCATGATCATATGGACGCCGAGGCCATTCGGTCTGTGGCCGCTCCAGACGTGGATGTCGTCGCCCCGCCGGCCGTCGTCCGGGAACTCAAGGGGGTCTTAACAGGTGTGAAGCTTCATGAATTGGCCAATGGACAAACGTGGACTTGGCGGAGTCTCCAGGTCGAGGCCGTCCCAATGTACAACACGTCGCCGGACCGAGCCCAGTACCACACGAAGGGCCGTGGTAACGGCTACGTCTTGCAGTTTCGGAAGACCCGGGTCTATATCGCCGGCGATACCCAATGCACGCCTGAAATGCGAGCCCTGAAAAACATCGACCTGGCCCTCGTGCCCATCAACCTTCCCTATACGATGGACGCTGATGAAGCGGCCCAATGCGTGAAAGCCTTTCGACCGAGGCAGGTCGTCCCCTACCACTACCAAGTCGGCCAAGCGGACCCCGACCGTTTCGTTGACCTCCTAAGGGATGAAAAGGACATTACCGTCTCGCGAGTCCTGGACGGGAAGGAAAGGCCGTGAAGTCCTGGGTTCGCTTCAACGACGTCCGACTATGGCACCGCATCGCCTTAGGGGTCACTTTTCTTATCGTTTTATCTTCAGCCCTGGTCCTCTGGCTGACGGTTCAAAGCGGGCGGACGCGCGCCCGGTCGGGTCAGGCCATCGCCTTGGAGATCGACGACAGCGCCTACACGGTCGCCGCTGTCGTCGAGAGTATCCGTCACTTCGTGCCCAACGAAGTCCTCTCCGCCGAGCCGGTCACGGACCCCTGGCTGATCCGTCACTACCTCGAGGACTTTTTGATGATCGAGCTGGTCCGGAAGGAAGCCAGTCAGAACACGCAGGGCGTGTCCCCTCGGAAACTGGAAGCCCACGTCTTGAACCGGACCGTGCCACCCGACCCGGCCCTTAAGCAAGACGCCCAAGCCCTCATTGCCCTCAACTATGCCTTCTA
>JANXAA010000152.1 GCA_025061865.1 Acidobacteriota bacterium
CCATCACGCAAAAACCCCAATTTCCACATTTCCACATTCCTTTCTTCTTTCTTATATATACACATCTCTTGAGAAGTAAGAAGGTTAAAAAGAAGAAATAGGCAGGTCGGCAGATCGGCGGACAGGGATCCAGCAGATGTGACTTTACCCGGGGCACGGGCGATGCCGACAGCATCGCATCCTTCGGGTCGGGCGCTATCCTGACCTATTTTGGGAGCGATCGCGCAGGACAGGGCCTCCACTCCATAGAGACCCTTACCGGTCATGCTGGGAATCTCGAACTATCGATAACTCCCCCTGAGACTTCTCCTGAGCACCTCTGCCGATTTGCCCATCTGCTTATCTCTTGATTTTCCTGGTACAGACGACCTATGATGGCGCTGGGCGGGGGCACCGGACAGAGGGAGCCTTCCGTTACTCTGGCCGCCTAGAGGAAACCATGAAAGTGGCCATTGAGAAAGACCCCTTTTTCACGGAACTTCGACTGATTCAGGGAGCCATTGAAAAGAAGTCAGCGATTCCGACGCTCTCGTACTTTCTGATGGAAGCAGAGGAAAACCGTCTTCGGCTGACGGCCTCAGATATGGAGCTGAGCTACCAGTCGACTATCCTGGCTCAGGTCGCCACCCGAGGCCGTATCGCCCTCCCGGCCAAGGTCTTAGTCGATGTCGTCCGGACGCTCCCCGAGGGTCCGATTACCATCGAACTGGTTGAGCTACCGAGAGTCCTGCTTGAGGCCGGCCGTTCCAGCTTTGAGTTATTAGGCTTGTCACCAGACGACTATCCCATCCCGCAGGTACCGTCATTGGGGGATGCGGCCTATGTCCTTCCGGCCTGGGTCCTGCGGCGGGCCATCGACTATACGGACTTTGTGATCCCCAAGCATACGTTGCGGGAGGCCTTCCTGGGGATGCTCTTAGAGAAGCGTGGAGAGGTGCTCTCGGCGGCGGCGATGGACATTTACCGTTTAGCCTACTATGAGTCTCGCTGGGAAGGGTCCTCGGCGGTCTCCGACTTTAGCCTCCTGATTCATCGGAAAGCTTTGGCGGAACTGAAGAACGCGCTGGCCGCAGACGCCTTTGAGACCGTTCGTTTCGGCGTAAGCGGCCACTTGATCACTTTCGAGCTGGGGCACCGGCGTATCAGCATTCGCATGATCGATGACACGTTTCCCGAATATCGGAGTTTTATCCCGGAGAGTGCGCCCTATCGGATTCAGACTCAACGGCTTCCGCTTTTAGAAGCCTTTCGCCGGGTCGTCCTACTGGCTAAAGGCACGCCTGTCGCCAGTGCCCCGTCAGTTCGGGTTGAGCCGAAGGACGGCTCTCTGGAGCTTCGCTTCCAACATCCTGCGGTCGGAACGGCCCGAGACGTAGTCGAAGCGACGGTCTACGGGTCTCCCTTCCCCGTGTACGTGAACGGTGAGTTTCTTGTGGAATTCCTCTCCGCTGTCCAAGACGAGGAGGTGGAGCTGTGGTTTAAGTCGACCCGGGAGCCGGCGGCAGTCCGACCCGTGGGGATCAAGGCGATGGAAACTTATTGTTATGTGTATATGCCTATTGCGGAGGCCGAGACGGCTGGCGTGACCGAAGAAGCCGGTGCATCGGAAGAGGAAGGAGAGGGGGACGACTCTATGGCTGATGATGCATACGGGCGATGACGACCCTTCGTAGTTAGGGGATCTCGAGGAAGGAAGAAGAGGAAGATGACGTGGCGGTGGAGGATTAAGGGCTTCCGAAACTTGGACGTCGACGTAGAGCTAGACGAAGGCTTGACGCTGGTCGTCGGTCCTAACGCCAGTGGCAAGACGAGCCTCTTGGAAGCTCTTTACTGGGTCGCCTACGGGCGGTCCTTTCGGACTCGGTCGGCGGCGGCTGTCCTCCGGCATGGCCATCCGTCGGCCGGAGTCCAAATTGAGCGACTGCCTTCCCTCGAGAAGATTGAGCTCCAGCTTACGGCCTCCGCTTCGAAGCTCCGATACCAAGGTCAGCTCATCTCCTTTGCCGAGTGGCGAAAACGCTGGCCGCTTTTGTACATCGGCGGCCGGGAATGGGCTCCCCTATCCAGCCGGTCCCTATGGAGGCGGAAGCTCTTAGATGAGAGTCTTTTGTCCCTTTTCCCGGAGTATCAAGAATGGCGGCGACGCTATCGCCAGGCATGGATCCAGAGGACCCATGCCCTGATGGCCGGTTGGTCGGCGGAGGCCCGGCACCCTTGGGACGGGGCCTTCATTCAGGCTGGAGCCAAGGTCTGGGAGGCTCGGCATTACTTGATTCGGCAGGTCCGGGAAGCAGTCCAGAGCCGATGGCGACGCCTATTCCCCCAGGAGACCCTGGAAATTCAGCTTTGGAGTCCATGGGTTCCGAGTTGGGAGTCCCAGCTCCCATCGGTCCTTCAAGAGGCTCTTCGTCGGGCCGAGACGGCGGAAAAAAGCACAGGCCGTTGTCAGGTGGGCCCTCATCGGGATGACTTGGCCATTCGCACGGCCTCGGGGTCCTTCTGGGAAACAGCCTCGGCTGGCCAGGTCCGGTCCTTCCTGATCGTCTGGGCTGAAGCCGTGGCTGAAATGGCCGAAAAACTTGGCAAGGCCCCCATGCTCTTACTGATCGACGACTTTGACGCCGAGATCGACCTACCCCGGGCCCGTCTTATCCTGTCTTGGCTGGCTCGGCCTCGGGTCATTCTCACGACCCACCGTCGGTTCTGGCTCCGGGTCGAGGACTTTCCAGGTCAGTGCATGGAAATCCGGGAGGGTCGCTTGATTCCAGTCGCGGTCTCGGGGGGTTCACGCACGGGGTCCTCTTGACCATCGGGCTTCGGCGACCATCCAGGATATGATAGAGGGTCGCCCGGCAAACGCCCAGGATTCGAGCGGAGCGGCTCTTGTCGAATCCCGCCTCTTGGAGGACTAAGCGGACGTATTGCCTCTCGAATTCGGCCCGCACGACCGCCAGCGGCTGAAGCCGAGGGACTTGGATGGTCCACAGGTTAGATTCACTTCGGTCGGTCGTCCCAATCCCTTCGTCCAGACCGGCCCGGACCTCAGGAGGCAGGTGTTCCAGTCGCAAGACAGTGGCCTCCCGCGCCTCGACTAGGGCCGATGCGAGGACGGCCTCCAATTCCCGGACGTTGCCGGGCCATGGGTATTGAAGCAAGAAATCCCAGACTTGCCGGTGAAGGTCCCGAACCCGAGCACCCAGGAGGGGTCGATACTTCTGAAGGAAGAATTCGACCAGGAAGGGAATGTCTTCCTGCCGGTCTCGCAGGGCTGGGAGCCGGATGCACGGTGTTCGGATGCGGAAGTATAGGTCTTTTCGAAATTTCCCGTGGCGGACTTGGTACTCCAAAGGAGCATGGGTCGCAAAGATAAAGCGGCACTGAACAGGTCGTTCGACGTCGTCGCCGAGTCGGCGGACTCTCTTTTCTTGAAGAACCCGTAAGATCTTCGCCTGATGGTAGAGGGGCATATCCCCAATTTCGTCGAAAAAGACTGTCCCCGGGCCAGCCCGCTCGATAAGACCCGGCGTATCCCGGTCGGCGCCCGTGAAGGCCCCTCGGCGATACCCGAAAAGTTCACTCTCCAGAAGGTGCTCCGGGATGGCCGCACAATTCACGGGGATGAAGGGGGCCTCGGCATGGGGACCCAGGCGGTGAAGGGCTTGGGCGACCAGTTCTTTGCCCGTTCCCGTCTCTCCTCGGATTAGGACACATACCGGTAGGCTGGCCAAACGGACGATCTGCTGGCGTACTCGTGTGATGGCCGGGGACACTCCTACGATGCCGGTAGTATCTTCTCCGACCTGCTCCGTCGATGAAGTCGGAGAGGTCCGGGCGTCCGCCGGATCCCAATCGATCGTCTGTCTGGAATCCATGCGTTTCTGTCTCCAGGGGCAAGTCGAATTCGGGCGGCGGATAAGAGAGCCGTTCCAGGCGTCCAGACCGTCGGATAAGAAGGCTTACGGATGCTGGCCCCTTCCAGATGGACGCATGGAAATGGGACGGGTATGGGGCGCGTGCCGCGATGGGCCGATAGGTAGATGGGCAGGTAGAAGATAGAAGGAATATGGGATCGTTCCCGCAGGGGTGACTCGGTAGTTAGGGGCGAGGCCTGCCCAGGCCGACGGCATATCCCTTCGTCAAAACATTTGGAGCCGCCAGAGGTCATGGATATGAACGAGTCCCTGGAGTCGGCCTTCTTCATCGATGACGACCAGAGCCGTAATTTTGAACTTTTCCATCAGCCGGAGGGCATCTACTGCCAAGTCGTCGGGCCGGACAGTCTTTGGGCGGGGGGTCAGGACGACGTCGATGGTCAGACCCTCGACGCTTCCTTGGCGTTCCAAGGTCCGACGCAAGTCGCCGTCTGTGTAAATGCCGACGACGCGGTCGTCCGCATCGACGACGACCGTACATCCGAATCCCTTCCGGGACATCTCCTGGACGGCCCGGACCAGGGGAGTCCCGAGGAGGACCCTCGGGACGTCGTCTCCCGTATGCATGACTTGGGCGACCCGTAAGAGTTTGCGTCCGATACTTCCCGCCGGGTGGAGTCGGGATAGGACGGCTTCGGTGATACCCTTGCACTGCATTACCGCCACGGCCAGGGCGTCACACATGGAAAGCATCACGGTCGTGCTAGTCGTAGGCAAGATGCCGTCTGGCGAAGCCTCCCGCAGGGGACCGACGGCCAGGACGACCTGACTGTAGCGGGCTAAGGTGGTATCCCGAGCCCCCGTGATGGCCATCGACGGGACGCCCAGGCGATGGAGCCACTCGAGAAGGCGCAAAAGTTCCAGCGTTTCGCCACTGTAGGAGAGAAGGACGGCGATATCGTCTGACGTCACCAGGCCCAAATCGCCGTGTAGGGCTTCGACCGGATGCAGGAAGAAGGAAGGGATTCCCACACTGGTCAACGTGCCAGCCAACTTTTTCCCGATGACGCCCGACTTGCCGACGCCGGACACAAGGACCCGACCCCGACACGTCGCCAGGCGACGGACAGCTTCTGCAAACTCCGGCCCCAACGTCTGGGCGAGTCGCGAGATGGCCCGACCTTCCAGGCGAAGGACCCGTCGTCCGGCGTCGACGATCTCGGCGTCCGTAAGAGGAACGGATGCAGCCTCTGGAGGCGTTTTCATGAACCCGCTCCAGCCAGACTCGATAGTGGACCGGCGGGACCGAGCTGACGAAGTGTCCCATTATAACAAACTAGTCGGGCCCGTGAGAATGGCATCGTAACGGCTAAAAGCCGGGCCCGACGCCACTCTCCCGAACTGAACGGCTATGCTAAGATAATCCAAGTTGCGGCATTCAAGCGGGATCCCCAAAATCCCGGTCCCGCTCGATCGAGCGGGGCCGATGGGAGGGGGGTTCCCTTCCCCGGCCGCTCCCCCAGGGGAGCGGCGTTCCCGTCGGATGCCCTTCTCCCCTTAGGGAAGAGGGTCAGGGTGAGAGAGTACAAACGACGGGGGGTAGAAACGGACCCCAGCGGTAGAGCGGCATCGATTTAGGATACGAGATAGGGGAGACCCAAGTCCGCCTACAGACCTCATACGATGTCTCGTAGGTCACAACTTAAGCTAAAATAGGTGAAAGTCAGCCATAGAGCGGAGGATTACAGACATGATCCCCCGGTATACTCTTCCCGAGATGGCGCGGTGGTGGTCGGATGAATTCCGTCTCCAGTGCTGGCTGGACGTGGAGCTGGCTGTCTTGGAGGCGTTTGTCCGACTGGGCTGGTTGACTTCCGAAGAGTTCGAGTCGATCCGGTCGAAGATTCGAGTCTCCGCTGAAGAAGTCCAGGCCCGAGAGGCCCTGACCCAGCATGACGTCGTCGCTTTCGTCGAAAGCGCCAGTGCCCCCCTGGGTCCCCTGGG
>JANXAA010000153.1 GCA_025061865.1 Acidobacteriota bacterium
CAAGAAGCTTCGTCCCGGCGACCCCCTCGACCCGAATACCCGCATGGGCCCCCTGGCCAACCGGGCCCAGCTCGAAAAAGTCGAGTCCTACGTCCGCAAGGCCCTCGAGGAGGGGGACCGGCTCGTCATCGGCGGTAGACGGCCACCTTTCGAACGGGGCTACTTCTTCGAGCCGACCATCTTCGACGGGGTCGACCCGACGCACACGATTGCCCAGGAGGAGATCTTCGGCCCTGTCCTGGCCGTCATTCCCTGCCGGGACGAAGAAGAAATGATCCGCGTCGCCAATCAGACGATTTACGGCCTGGCGGCGGCCGTGTGGACCCGGGATGTGGGTAAGGCCCATCGCGTGGCCCGGGCCTTGAAGGCCGGGACCGTGTGGGTCAACACGTACAACCTGTACGACGTGTCGGTGCCCTTCGGGGGCTACAAACACAGCGGTTTTGGCCGGGAGTTGGGCATGCATGCCCTCGAGATGTATACCCAGGTCAAGAGCATCTGGGTGGACTTATCGTAAAATCGTAAAAAAGGGTGCGCCATGCAAAACCCCGCTCGTTAGAGCGGGGCCTCAGGATGCGGAATACGGGGTGCAGGATGGGGGAGGGCCGCGGTGGGAAGGGCTGAATTCATGAGAGTCCTACTCTCCATTCGCTGGTCGCCCTTCGCCCTTCTCGTGGGGGCTGTCCTTGAGCCGACACTGACTTTCGCCCAGGAAGTCCCCGTCCCGGACCCCGTCCGGGAGAGCTACATCGCTTATATGGAAGCCCGCATGGCCGACCTCCAGGGCGACCTGGACAGGGCCGAGCATCTGTACCGGCAGGCCCTCGACCATGCGACGGCTCCAGGCTACGTTTACTATGAGCTTGGCTCTGTCTACCGCCGGAAGGGCCGTTGGCAGGAAGCGGCCCGGGCTTACGAGAGTGCCGTGAGCCTCCAACCTGACTTGGGACCGGCCTGGCGGGAGCTGGGAGAAGTCCTGGAGTTCTTGAGCCTGGCGAGTGGCGACGCGAATCTCCAGGCTCAGGCCGTCACGGCCTACCAGAGATATTTGGAATACGACCCGGACCCCCGAGTCGCGAATCGGACGCTGTACTTGCTGATTCGAGCTCAGCAGCACGAGGCGGCCATTCAGCTGGGCGAGAAGCTCCTCACGCGGGTCAGCCCGGACATGCCCCAAGTCCTCTTTCCCTTGTTCGAGGCCTACATGAGGGCCCACCGCCCAGACCGGGCCGAGGCCGTCATCCGCCGCTACATCGCCGCTTCCCCTGAGGACCCGGACGGCTATCGAGCTTACGCCCTCCTACTCCTCCAGCAGGGTCGCCAGGCCGAGGCCCAACAGGCCCTACGGGATGCCTTGGCCCGCGCCCCGGACGACTTCGACTTGCTCCAGACGGCGGTCCAGGCCCTGCAAGAACAGCGTCTCTTCGAAGCCGCCCTCCAAGCCGTGGACACCTACCTGGACCGTCATCCTGATGAGCCTTCAGCTTGGTTCCTCAAGGCCCACGTCATTGCCCGGCAGAAGGGCCCTTCTCAGGCCCTGGCGTTTCTCGACGAGCACGCCGACCGCATCGGCCGCTCACCCGAGGTCCAAATCCGACGGCTCCTCTTGCTCGCCCGGGCGTGGCGGTGGTCCGAGGTCTGCCAGGGCGCTGACCGTATCCTGCAAGACCTGGCACAGGCTTCGGACCTCCCTCTATCTGACCGGCGGCGTTACCAGCGGGCTGCTTGGATCCTTAAAGCCCAGGCCGCCATGAGCCTGCAGGACTACGAGACGGCCCTCCGAGCTTATACGGAAGCCTATGCCCTGGACCCCCAGGCCGAGATTCTCGAAGAACAACTCCGGGCTGCCATCCTGGCCCGCCAGCACGAGAAGGTCCCCGACATGCTGGCTAATGCTCGCGCCCGATTTCCTCAAGAGGCCGTCCGGTGGACTCGTAGCGAGGCCCTGTTCTTGGAAGCCCGAGGCCGAGACTCGTCTTCAGATGCGGAAAAGCTCTATCAGCGCCTCGTCGAGCTGGACCCCGACGAGTGGACGACCCTCGTGGCCTTCTATCAACGGACCCGACAGTTCAAAAAGGCGGAACGGCTCGTCCGGGAACGCCTTCAGCAGAACCCCCGGGACGTAGAGACGCTCTTCACGTGGGCCAACCTCCTCGAACGGATGAACCGGGTCGACGAGGCCGCCGCCGCCTTCCAGCAGGTCCTCCAGCAGGACCCGAACCACGCCGCCGCCCTCAACAACCTGGGTTACATGTGGGCCGACCGAAATATGCGCCTCTCCGAGGCCCTCATGTACATCCAGAAGGCCCTGGAGATTGAACCTGAGAGCCCCGCTTACCTGGACAGCCTGGCTTGGGTCTATTACCGGATGGGCGATTACACTCGAGCATGGACCGTCATGCAGGACGTCCTCCGCCGAGACCTCCTGGATCCCGTCGTTTTCGACCACGCCGGCGACATCAGCATGGCCCTGGGCAAGACCGACGAGGCCGTCACCTTCTGGCAGAAGGCCCTCGACGTCGCTCGACGTCTCCTCCACCCTCCTGTCGAGTTCCGACCCGAAGCCGTCGCCCAGAAGCTCCGCCGAGCCTGCCCGACCTGTCAGAGGCCCCAACCCGAATGATGCGAGATGCGGGATGCGGGATAAAGACCTCGTGGACACGTTTTTGAGGGGCGGAGGGGGCAGGCCCTCGGACCTACCCGCTTCAGGTCCTTCGGATGCCTTGCCACCGACCTTCTTTCAGGAAACTGAGGCGCATGCTGGATGAAGCGGAATTTCGACGCTGGATGCGGCAAGCCGAACATACCTTAGCGTCCGCTGAACGGGATCGAGCGGAAGGCGACTACGCATGGGCCTGCTTTAAGGCCGAACAAGCGGCCCAATACGCCTTAAAGGCTTTCCTGATCGGCATCGGTCAAGCCGCCCACGGACACTCTTTGAGACGTCTGATCCGGCAGGTCAAGGACTTGGGCCTTCGGGTCCCGTCGGCCGTCATGGACGCGGCAGAAGGGTTGGAACGACATTATATTCCGTCCCGTTACCCGGATGCCTATCCCGAGGGGAGTCCCTTCGAGTTTTATCACGACAAACAGGCTCGGGAAGCCATCCGGTGGGCCGACCGTATCCTCGACTTCGTGTCGGAGACGTTCCGACGTGTCCAGCGTACTTCGACGTCGTAAGACGCAACAGGCCGAGCTCATCGCCCTGGGCCGGCAATTTGCCGACCGGGCCAGGGCGGCGTTGGGACCCGTCACGGTTTGGGTCTACGGCTCCGTCGCCCGGGGCGACTTCAACGTGTGGAGTGACGTGGACGTCCTACTGGTCGCCGCCCGCCTACCGGCAGACCCCTTGGAGCGATGGGGCCTCCTCATTCGTCTAGCCCCCCCGGACGTGGAGCCCAAGGGATACACGGAGGCAGAGTTTCGGAAGATTTTGCAGAACCGGAAGGTCCAGGTCCTGGCTATGCTCCGGTCCCGCATCCTCCTCGTCGATGACCTTCAGTTGGAGGCCCAGCTTTCGAAGGAGACTGAGGCCCCGTCATGACCGCCGCGTCTTGGCCCGGTCTAGAACTCGCCGACCGGTTGATTAAGCATTTTCAAGCTTACACGGAAGACACGGCTCTTTGGAGCGAACTGTGGTTGGTGGTCTTCCGCTATCAGGCCGCGTACAACCCCGTCTACCGCCGCTATGTCCAGCGACTCGGCGTCGAACCGGCGGGGGTCCGTGACTGGCGGGGCGTCCCCTTTGTCCCCGGCACGCTGTTTAAGACCCACTGGGTCGGGGCCTTCCCCCAAGAACAAGCCCAGGCGGTCTTCTACAGTAGCGGGACCCAGCGGGGCCTCGCGGGTCGGTCCGTCCACCCCTTCTTCCGACTCGAGCTCTACCGGTCCGCCGCCCTAAGTCACTTCCAAAGATGGGTCCTGCCCGATCGGGACCGCATCCGGATGCTCCTCCTCGGGCCCTCGGCCCGTCACCGCCCTGAGTCGTCCCTCGGCCAGATGCTGGACTGGTTGATGGAGGCCTTCGCCGTCCCAGAGAGTCTCCACGCCTGGACGGCCGACGGCCCCGACTTCGAAGGGGCGACCCGGTGGCTGGCCGGTGCCGACGCCTCGTCGGCACCGGTCCTCATCTTCGGGACGGCCATGGCCCTCTATGAATGGCTCCTGTGGATGGAAACGCGGGGCTTCCGCCCGAAGCCCCTCCCGTCAGGAAGCCGTCTCGTCGAGACGGGCGGCTTTAAGGGACGCCGGGTTGCCGTCACGAAAGAGGAGCTTTACACACGGCTGAGCCAGACCCTTGGGATCCCTGAAGCCTTCATCATCGCCGAGTACGGCATGACCGAGCTGGGAAGCCAGTTCTACGATGCCACGCTTCGGGCTACCCTCGAGGGACGCTCGACGCACCGCCATCTCGTCGGTCCCCCGTGGGTCCATGTCGCCGTGTGGGACCCTGAGACATGGCGGCCCGTCGAGCCCCCAGCGACGGGCCCCCTGGCCTTCATCGACCCGGCGAATCTCGACAGTCTTGCCTTCATCGTGACAGAAGACGTCGGGACGGTCGACTCGGCAGGTCTGACGCTCTTAGGCCGCCTCCCTGAGGCCGAACCTCGGGGTTGTAGCCTCCTCGCCTGAGTCAGACGCAGGCCGCCGAGTCGAAGGCCCGGGGAGTCGCCCACTGGGTCCGCCATGAAGAATCCCGTGGCTCCAGCCGGCTCGTACACTTATGGACGTAGTATGGCCGGCGGGGTCAGGAAGTAGACGTCCTTTCTGGGGCAGACGGTTCATGCGTAGGGATGCGGTCACGGGACCTGACCCCAGCGGCCGTTCATCCGGATAGGGGAACGTCTGAACAATCCCCTTAAGTGTCTCTCGGGCCCTTGGAGAAGCCTCTGACTGGAAGCTGTAAATCTGATGCACCGCGCTGACCCGTACCTCGGTATGGACTCCCACAACCCTACGGCCCTCTCGGCCTACTGCATAAGGCCCCGATGGAGCCACAGGTAGAGGCCGACGAATTCGCCGACGATCGTCACGACCATTGCCGCATAGAGGATGCCCGTCGCCGATTGGGTCGAGCGGATCTTAGCCGTCTGGTAGACCATCCAGGCCAGGACTGGGGCCAGCAGGAGACTGAAACCCCACCGCTGGAGCAGGAAGACTGTGTCTAAGCTCCACCTGGCCAGGAAGTCTCGGTGGCGGTCCCAGTCGTGGAGGGTCCATCCGACGGCCCAGGCCAGGCGGGCCAGGGCGATCCCCAAATAGGCCAGGCTGATCCGTTCCAAGGCCCGAATACTCAGGCTCGGACGGACCAAATACCAGTGACCGACGACCATCGCCGTACTGACCGAGCCCATCAGGAGAGCTGTCAAGAGGAGTGTCCCGCCGGCGGCGAGCCTGCTCGATACGCCTACCACGCCGGGTAGGTGTGGGGCGACGGCCGCGCCCCATCCGAGAGCCGCCAGGGGGACCGACCACCATAGGACCTGGGCCCAGCGAATCGGCAGGAGCCACGCCGTTCCCCCCCAGACGACTGCCAGGATGAGCCACGTCCAATGCGCCGCCCACAAGCTGGGGGTAACGGTCTGGGTCTGCGGGGACAGGCCGGCCGTCCCGAGGAGGACGAGACCGGCCGCACACAGACTGATGAGGACGAACAGCCCGACGCCCGTTTGACGGACGCGGATCAGACTCAAACTCAAGACAGCGCCGAGTGCCAGGCTCATCAGGCCCACGTAGAAGACCGAAACCATGGCTTGAAACGAGGTACCCAGAATGAGGGATGAGACATGTGGACTGTGAATCCGAAATTGGAAAATTCCCCATTTCTCACTCCCCACTCCTCATCCCTCATTCTCTTTCCTGCTCCCC
>JANXAA010000154.1 GCA_025061865.1 Acidobacteriota bacterium
TCCAGTTCCATAACACGATTCCGTAATTGAATCCATTCCACGCAAGGCTCTGTCGTCTTTATTTCATCGGCTTGGGCCATGATTCTCCTCCAGTGTAAGTCCCTGGCTTAGGCCAGAACAATAAAAGTTCGCAGGATGTTTCGCCACCGTTCTCGCCAAAGGGCGATATCAAAGGCCCGAGCTGTTTCGATGGCTTGACGGCCTAATCGTACTCGCAGGTGGGCATCTCCGATCAGGCGTTCAAGAGCTCCTCGGATGGCCGAAGCCGTCGGCTCGACGAGGAGGCCATTATATCCATCGATAATAAGTTCCGGAAGTCCCCCGACGCGAGTCGCCACGACGGCATTCCCCGAAGCCATCGCTTCTAAACACGCCAAAGCTGTTCCTTCAGAGCATAGAGGCGGAATGACAGCAATGTCGGCGGATCGATAGACCTGGGGCATTTTCTCGAAGGGTACGACGCGCCATCGGACATGGCGAGGGAACTGGGTCGTTAAGCGTTCAGCTTCTTGGCGTTCTTTTTCGCCGGCAGCACTGCCGACTAATTCGACGGTGACTTCGGGATGGTCTCGGATGAGGTCCGGGATGAGTTGAGCCATGAGCCAGAACCCTCGGTCGGCGGCCAAGCGACGGGGAAACAGGATGACGACGCGGTCCCCATTCCGAGCATCTGGTTGACCCCTGGGGGAGAACTGCTGGAGGTCCACGAAGTTAGGGATTCGTACACATTTCTCGGCCAGTCGCACGGATATCGTCCGGAGCCAATTGATCATGTTGGCGTCATTGGCCACGAGGGTATCCAGGAATTCGAGGGCTTCTAAGAGTCGATCTTGGTGAGTCTGAAAGATCTCAGGTCTTTGGTAGAACGCCTGGTCCCAGAAGACGCTATGGCTAATCCCGATGGCTGGGGGCGGTGTCACGCGGCTGGCCGTAAAGAAAGCCAGGTGGACCGTCAGAGCCGGTCGAGGTGCGCCGAGTCGGTACAGGGCCGACTCGATGTCGAAGAAGTCTCGGGCTGGAATGCCCCGAACCGGAAAGCCGAAAGCGGACCGCTCCCACCCCCTGTCCGTCGCCATTTGGACGACTTCGACGTCCGCACCCATATCTCGGAATATCTTGGTGAGCTCGACGAGATAGCGCTCGGCGCCGCCGAAGATGACCTGTTGGCCTGAGAGGTCGAAAAACTGGGGGGCGATGACTCGAACGAGGTCGCCGCGGCGGGGGACCGTGAAGGCAGACAGAGCCGGCCGGACAGAAGCCATATCATACAACGGTGCCCATGTCGTAGGCCGATAGTTGGGTTCCACTCGACACCAGAGGCCCTCCAAGATGGGGCGGCGGACTTCAGGCGGCAGGGCCTCGGAAGGTCGAGCCATGAATTCCAGGGCTTGTTTGGTCCAATGGTGGGGGAAGACTGCGACATCGATGCGGTCTGGAGGAACTCCTAAGCGTTGGAGAATGTAAGCGGAATGCCGATTTCGCACCATGATCGCCCGGGCGGCCTGACAAATAGCCAAGAGGCAATGAGCCTCGTCCGGACCGTCGGATAGGAGGACGCGGACCCCATAGAGCATCACGGGGATGCCCAGGCAGGAAGCCAACCAAGTCACGCCTTCGATGTAACGCAGGCCCCCATGGCGGGGCGTCAGAAGGGTATCCGGTCCAGTCGGAGCGGGGTCCGTCAGGTCTCCGACGACTAATATCAAGTCCGTCGTCTCGATGGCGGTCCCAAGGGCCTCGATGTCGTCATGGGGAAAAACAAAAAGGTTTCCCAGGCGCTTGATTTCAGTCGGTTCTTGTCGATAAGCTGGGACCCCGATAGAAAGGGACGCCGAGGTCTGATAGAGGCTCCGGATAGCCACATGCAGGGCTTTGAGGCTAGTCGGTCTGTCGTATAATCCGACGACGAGTACTTGTCTCGACGATGCGGGTCGGCGCGTCATGAGGGGTCTGCCCCTTTCCGATAGAAAGACCGTACCGCCCGGCTGATAGGAGTCACGAGTCCCTCAGACTCTAAAGGACCTCCTCCCCAAGGAGGCGTTGCAAGACTTGCGTCCAGGCCCGGCGCCAGCGTTCGACAGAGAAAGCCGTAGCGACGTCTCGCGCGCGGGCACCCAGGCGCGCGCGCAAGTCGGGCTGTTCGATAAGCGTCTCTAAGGCCTCTCGTACAGCTTCGACCGTCGGAGCGACCATGAGGCCATTATAACCCGGGATGATGAGATCGGGTAGGCCTCCGACGTGAGTCGCGACGATGGCATTCCCACAAGCCATCGCCTCCAAGCAAGCCAGGGAGGTCCCTTCGGCGTATACCGTCGGGATCAAAGTGATGTCCGCACTCCAGTAGGCCTCGGGCATTCGCTCGAGGTCAAAAGTCTGCCAGCGGACCCGGTGACCATAATCACGCAGGATCGATTCCACGATGGCCCGGTCTTGATCGGTAAAGACTTGACCGACCAACCAGAACACGACGGCAGGATAGCGGGTCGTTAGATAAGGGATCAGCTCCTGAAGCAAGTAAAGACCGCGAGAAGGATGGAGACGTCGGGGATACAAGATGACGAGCGTGTGGGGGTTCTTCGGCCAATGGGCAGGCCGAGGACGAAAGACGGTTAGGTCGACGAAGTTAGGAATAAAGACCATCTTCTCTGCCAGGGGCGTCGAAAAGGTGCGAACCCAGTTGATCGTATTGGTATCGACGGACACGACGCAGCTCAGGTTCTCGATAGACCTCAACACGCTTGTGTACTGATCAGTATGTTGGAAACCCGGAGCGTCCCAGAAGACCCCGTGGCTGATGCCGACAGAAGGGGTAAAAGCCCGGGGCGTCGCCCAAGTGAAATCCAAATAGACTGTCAGGTCGGGAGGATCGAACCGTTGGTGAAATACCTCGTTCATGGCCGCTGGGTCTAAACCGCCGGTATCGACCCCATGCACCGGCACGCCGTAGAACTGGCGCTCCCAGTTTCCCTGGGCCGGTTGATAGATTTGCACTTCGTGGCCTAAGTCTCGCAAAAGTGAGGTCAAGTAGAGGAGGTACCGTTCAGCTCCTCCGAGATAGAGGGTTTGACCCGTCACGTCCCAAAGCGCCGGTGCCATGATAAACACCTTGCGGGACCTCGGACCCGAGGGTACTTGGGGGACGGGTTGGCCAGCTGGAAGATTCAGGATAGCGAGTGGCTGCGTCGCAACGTCAAAAGTCGGCCCCGAGGCAGGACCCTCGGTCTGGGGTCCGGGGAGGTCCGCCTTCGGCGGACGGCGGGACCGTAGAAGGCTCCGAGGCCACCTGCGGACCCCCGCCAGGACGGTCTGCGTGAGTCGCCAGGCGCCGTAGAGGAACCGCTGTCGCCAGCTCCCGTCCGGTGCCACTTTAGGCCGGAGCCACCAAAGGAATCGAACTAAGAGCCACACGCGACTGCCGGTAACACTGCTGATGAACTGGTCCCGCTGGGCCAGCTGGATTTGGAGAGCTTGACGCTCGACCGCGGCTCGGGCTTGGAGTTCCGCCGCCTCTGCTTGAAGGGCCTGGATTTGCTGAAGCAGGCTGGCCGGCTCGGTGGAGACCGAACGGTTCACTCGGTCCCTCCAGAGGCCCCGGACCCACGAAGTCCAAAGGGGTGGCATCAGGCGGCGCACAGGGCGCTTGCCTTCTAAGTACTCCATTACAATCTGGCGATGCACCGCCGTGCGTTCGACAGCCTCATCGCGATAGGCGATGGCTGTCGATCGGAAGCCGTCCGGTCGCTCCAGAAGCTCCAGGACTTGTCGAGCCAGGGCATGGCTTTGGATGAAGGCCAGGTCCCACGTGTACGTCGTTAGTCCTGCGTCAGCCATCAGGGCACGGACTTTCGGGTCATAAGCTAGGCCAACGCAAGGGACGGCATTTCGAATCGCCATGATGAGGGCGTGAAGACGCATAGCGATGACTGCATCGCAGGCCCCGATCAGGGCGTCGGCTTCGGAGGGCGTGAGATACCGGGAGACGATAGGGACCGAATAAGATTCCCCCATCCACCGCTGGATGGCGGCTGCAGCCGTTATATCGTTGGCCTCTTCGTCCGGTGGGTATACTTGGAAGGGCAAAAACAAGACGGTTCCCCCTGTAGCGTCGACCAGTTCTCGCAGGGCTTCCGCCAGGGCACGTCCCCATCGGTCCATAGGGGGATCGCGCATCCAGTTGCGCACCACGACGCCGATGACGGGGCGGGTCAGAGAGAGGCCCGTCGCCTCTAAGACTGCAAGGGCCTGGTCCCGACCTCCTGGCGGCAATCGGAAGACGGGGTCAGCGGTTACGAGGACCCGGTCCCACTCCGGAAGGTCGATGGACTGGAGGGTCTTCCGAGACTCAGTATCCCGGACGGTAATGAAGTCAGCCCAACGCAGGACTTCTCGCCCATACGTTTGTCCGATCTCCGTCTTCAGGGGCCCTACGCCCACACCTGTCAGAATACAAGGGCGCCCCAGGACCTTGGCCCAGCTGATCAGGTTTAGATAAGTCATGGGGCAGATCAAAGGCGTAGGTTCCATGAAAAGAAAAGGTTCCACGGGGCAATAGTCGTGGAAGAGGCCTCCGCCTGCGACGATCAGGAGGTCTGCAGAAGCCAGCACGTCAATAGTCTCCGTCCACTGCCGCCAGTCGAGGACCGCCGTGCCAGGGTACTGAGGTCCCAGATAGACGCTGTTCACGCCTACGGCAATGACTTCGACCTGCGGCAGAACACTCAGCTCATGCAACCATGTTTCCCAAATGGCATCATCTCCGGTATTTTGAAAGCCGAAACATCCGGTCAGGGCGATACGACGAGTCATCGATTTCGGCCCCTCCTCTCTAATCTAAACTTACGTTGCCCCAATAAAGGGCCCACGGTCGGCGCTGAGCCGAGCGAAACGTTCGTGCAAAGAGTCTTCGGATCGACGTCTTCCGGAGCCCTCCAGGGCCGGGAGACGGCTCGCCCCCACCCCTTCTGTGCCTTTTGCCGCCTATCCCTTGAAAAGTCGTGCTTCCCGGGCGTTGACTCAGGCCGTTCCGAGGTCCTGCTCGTGAACTCAATAGCCGGATGAAGTGGCCTCACGATTTGCCGGTCAATGACTAAAGGAGGGTTGCATTTTCATAAGCAGGCTGTAGCCTGTCAAGGCCCGTCCGGGCTGAACCGATGTCAGCAGTTGGGGTCAAGGAGTCTGGGTCAGCGAGTAGACGCGGATATCGCAGATTTCCAGGTACTGGGGCATCAACGGCGGATACGGTTCCCAGTACCATCGGAATCGTCCAAGGGTGGGTGATTGCGGGCCGGGGATCAGAAAAGAGTAGTACTGGGGTAGAGACCGGACTTGGACGCCTTGGGACCCTTGACTCCAGCCTTCGCCCTCCCATGCCCAGCGAAAACGTCGCAAATCGGTCCCGCGGGCCTGGAACCTGACCCAGAGAGTCCCCGGCCGGACCGGTAAACTCTGCAAAAGCGGTCGGTCCTGAGTCACAGGGTAGCATCCAGGGACCGAACCCAGAAGTTCCCATTCGACCCGTAAGGGTCGAAGTGCCCGTTGGAACACCCAGACCCCGACTTGTAGATGGACGAGCCGGTAGTGACTCCAAAAGGGATTCGAAAGGGGGAGATCCCATCGGCCGGGAGTCGGACCGACCAAGACCCACTCGAAACCCTGATTCTTCAGCCACTCGGTCCATCGGTCGCTCAACGTCGTCGGCCGTCCGGGTTCCGTGTACGCCGCCACAAGACGCTGCCCGACCATCGAGTGAGGATCCATCACATGGGGTTTAAGATAGTAGCGCAGGTAACTCCCGCTCAAGAGGTAAACGCGGTCGGCCGGACCGGCCCGCT